>JAQGMP010000552.1 GCA_028292285.1 Variovorax sp.
GAAGGGGCGGCCGCGACGTCGCGCTTCACGCGGGTGAGCTTGCGCGAAACCGGCGCGGCGGCGGGCTCGACGGCGACGCCGTCGCTGCCGGAGCTTTCGAAATCGGCGACGGTGGAGCGCGCGTACAAGTCAACCGATGCATCGACATCGGGGTTGGCCGCGGCAGACACGGCGCGAGCCCGATCGCTGGCAAGCATCTTGTCGTTGACCCCCGCGAACTTCGAATATTTGGCGAGCAGCGGCACCAGCTGGCCGTAGATGCGCGGTGCGCCGGCCAGGCATTCACGCTGGTCCAGAAATTCCGGTTCGCCGGTGAAATTGCCGACCAGGCCGCCCGCTTCGGTCACCAGCAAGGAGCCCGCAGCGACATCCCATGGGTTCAGCCCGGTTTCGAAGAACCCATCGGTAAAGCCCGCAGCCACATAGGCAAGGTCGAGTGCAGCGGCGCCCGGGCGGCGCAGGCCGGCCATGCGCGGCATCAGGTCGGCCATGATGGCAAGGTACTGTTTGAAGTTGTCGCCCGTGCGAAACGGAAAGCCCGTGGAGATCAGGCATTCGTTCAGCCGCGTGCGCTTGGAAACGCGCAGGCGGCGGTCGTTCATGTAAGCGCCGCGGCCCTTGGTGGCCGTGAACAGGTCGTTGCGGCTCGGATCGTAGATGCAGGCCTGCTCCACCTTGCCGCGCACCGCGAGTGCGATCGACACGCAGTACACCGGAAAGCCGTGAATGAAGTTGGTGGTGCCGTCCAGCGGATCGATGATCCAGACGAATTCGGAGTCTTTCGCGCCGTATTCGGAGCCCGATTCTTCGGCCAGGATGCCGTGCCCCGGGTACGCGGCGAGCAGTGTCTCGATGATCACTTTTTCGCTCGCGTGGTCGACTTCGGTGACGAAGTCGTTGACCTGCTTTTGCGAGATGCGCACGGCCTCGACGTCGAGTGCGGCGCGGTTGATGATCGCGCCGGCGGCGCGTGCGGCCTTGACGGCCACGTTGAGCATGGGATGCAGGTTGGGGGACGACATTGGATTGTGAGAAGAACGGCGAAGCCGCTCGATGCGGCCCCGCAGGATGCAGCCCGGCGATGCGGGCGGCGAGAATCAGAGCATTTTACCCGGCCTCCCGGTTCGTTCCTGTCCTCCCATGCGCACCCGCTTCATCCTGATCCAGACCAGCCACGCCGGCAACGTGGGCGCTGCCGCCCGCGCCATGAAGACCATGGGCTTTACCGACCTCGTGCTGGTCGCGCCGCGCTGGCCCAACGTGCTGCGCCGCGAAGAGACGATCCAGCGCGCCAGCGGTGCGCTCGATGTGCTGAACAACGCGCGCATCGTGGAGACGCTCGATGAGGCGCTCGGCGGTGTGACGCACCTGTGCGCGACCGCCATGGTGCCGCGCGATTTCGGACCGCCGACGCGCACGCCGCGCGAGCACCTCGGGCCGCTGGCGGATACGAACACGGCGGCGAAAGTCGACGGCTGCGTGGCGTTCTTGTTCGGTTCGGAACGCTTCGGTATGCGCAACGAAGACGTCTACCGCTGCAACGTCGCGCTCAGCATTCCGACCGACCCGAACTTTGGCTCGCTCAACCTCGGCGCGGCCATTCAGGTGATCGCCTACGAGTGGCGATTGGCGCTGGGTGGCTACGAGGTGAAAGACGCGGTAGCGCCTTCGCCCGTCGCCGATGCGCAAGCCGTCGCCGGCATGCTGGACCACTGGGAGCGCTCGCTGATCGACATCGGCTTTTTGGATCCGGCCGCGCCGAAGAAGCTGATGCCGCGGCTGCAACAGCTCTTCAACCGGGCACAGCCGACGCCTGAAGAAATCCACATCCTGCGTGGCATCGCGAAGGCGATGGTCGAGGCAAAGCGCTAGTCGGAAACGGCGCTCAGGCGCGGGTGCGAATGGCGGGTTTGGGCCGGAACGCCTTGCACACCGCACCGTCGGTTTCCAGATACGGGCCACCGATCAAATCGATGCAGTAGGGCACCGCCGCGAAGATGCCTGGAACGGCCTGCGAACCATCGGCATTTTTCAAGCCTTCGAGCGTTTCGGCGATCGCTTTCGGCTGGCCTGGCAGATTCAGGATCAGGCTCTGGTGGCGGATGACGGCGAGCTGGCGCGACAAGATGGCCGTCGGCACGAAGCGCAGGCTGATCTGGCGCATCTGCTCGCCGAAGCCGGGCATTTCTTTGTGCGCGACGGCCAGCGTGGCTTCAGGCGTGACGTCGCGTATCGCGGGGCCGGTGCCGCCGGTGGTCAGAACCAGCGAGCAGCCGGCATCGACCAGTTCGATGAGCGTGGCGCTGATGCGCCCGGCTTCGTCGGGGATCAGTCGAGGCTCGAAGGCGATCGGGTTCTTCAGCGCGCGCGTCAGCCACTCTTCAAGCGCCGGCAAACCTTTGTCTTCGTAGACGCCGGTCGACGCGCGATCGCTCACAGAGACGATGCCGATGCGCACCGGTTCGGGTGTCGGCGGCAACGGCAGCGGCAGCGCTGCGCTCATGCGTCGTCCTCGAGCTCTTGTGCGGCTGCTGCGGCCGCATGGTCGCCACCGCCATGCACCGCCAACTGCTGGCGGACCAACTGGAACACGTCGCGATAGGCCTTGCTCTGGCGCGGCGCCTCGCCCGCAGGGCCGACCTTCATGTCCTTGCGGGCCTGGCGAACCAGCGCGCGCAATTGCTGCGCATCGGTGCCGACGTGCGTCTCGATCCAGCCGCCAAGGGCGTCGTCGTCGGCGATCAGGCGGTCGCGCCATCGCTCGGCTTCGTGCAACGCGGCGGTCTCGGCGGCGGGCGTGCTGTTCTGCTCGGTGAGGGCGTTGCGTACGGCGTCGAGCGTAGGCTCGTCGAGCTTGCGCATGAGCTTGCCGATGAACTGCATCTGGCGGCGCTTGCCCTCGAAATTGGTGATGCGCTTGGCCTCCAGCACGGCGTCCGACAGCTTTTCGCCCAACGGCAATGCTTCGAACAGGCTGGCGCGCAGCGTGAGCAAAACTTCGCCGAGCTTTTGCAGCTCGGTGCTCTCACGCTTGAGGTCGGTTCGGCTCGCTTCGTCGGTGCCTTTGAGCTCGCGTTTGAGCTCGAGGTCGAGTTCGCTGCCTTCGGCAACGAACTCGCCACGGACGTAGTAGCCTTTTTTGGGTTTGCGGGACATGGGTTAAATCCTTGGCCGCACCATCGGAAACAGGGGGCAGAAGTATCATAGCCAACACATGAAGACATCCTCCTCGCAACCGGCTTCGCGCCCCGACTCCGGCTTCGCCTACACCCGCCCCTTCTTCGAAAACCTGGTCGATACGGCTTTGGCGCATGCCAAAAAGCTCGGTGCCACCGACGCTGGTGCCGAGGCGTCCGAAGGGTGCGGCCTTAGCGTTTCGGTGCGCAAGGGCGAGCTTGAAAACGTCGAGC
>JAQGMP010000575.1 GCA_028292285.1 Variovorax sp.
GCACTTCGATGTCGTAGCCGTTCTTCGTCAGCCGCGACAGCACCGGCACGATCTTCGCGCGACCGAGCCGCGCGAAGCGCGACAGCGACGGTACCGTGGCCGCCGGCACGCCATAGAACGGCACGAAGATCGATTCCTGCGGCCCGAAGTTCATGTCGGGCAGCAGGTACAGCAAGCCGCCCTTGCGCAGACCGCTGACGATCGGCTTGACGCCGGCGGTGCGGTCGAACACCTGCACCTCCTGATGAAAGCGCGTGCGGCCGGCTTCAAGCCAATCGTTGAGCATCGGGTCGCGTTGCGGCGTGAAGATCGAGGTCCACGGCCGCGGCACGCCGATCGACAGGGCCGTGCCGCCGGCATCGAGCCCGCAGAAGTGCGGCGCGAAGACGATCGTCGGCGTATCGCCTTCGAACTCGCTCAAGGCGCCATGCAGGTTCAATCGCGCTTCAACGACCGCCAACGGCGCGTGCCACAGCCAGCTGCGATCGAGCCAGGCTTGCGCCACGTGCACGAAGGTTTCGCGTGCCACACGACGGCGGCGTTGCGGCGTCCAGTCCGGAAAGCAGAGCTTCAGATTGACGTCGACCACATGGCGACGTGGCCGCGCGACGGTATGCAGCACGATGCCCATGAAGGCACCGAAACTGCGAACCAATGGCAGCGGCACGTGCGACAGCGCGCGCATGAAACCGATGCCGAGCCTGGCGCCCAGGCTCACGCTTCGTCCCTCGGCCGCTTGTAGCGGCCGTAGCCCCAGAGGTACTGTCCGGGCAGTCGTTCTATCAATCGCATCAGCGTCTCGTTCATGGCAGTGGCGGCGGCCTCGGGCGCCGCGCTGGGGTCGTACAGCGCGGGCGCGTCGACCGCCTCGAAGTGGATCACAAAACGTGCATCGGGCAGCCGTTCGCACCAGGTCATGAGAACCTGCGCGCCGGTCTGCTGCGCGAGGCGCGCCAGCAAGGTCATGGTGTAAGCCGGCCGGCCAAAAAATGGCGCCCACACGCCCTGCCCTTGCGGCGGAACCTGGTCGGGCAACAGGCCGGTGTAGCCGCCGCTGCGCATCACACGCATCAGGCCGCGCACACCCGCCAGCGTGGTCGGCAACGCCTTCAGGCCGGGCCGATCGCGCGAGCCCGCGGTCAAGTCTGCCAGCCAGGCCTTGCGCGCTGGCCGGTACAGCACCGTGAGCGGCCCGTGCACCGGACCGAAGCGCTCGGCGATGGCCTGGCCGATCATCTCCCAGCTGCCGACGTGCGGCGTCGCGAGGATGACGCCGCGCCGGGTTGCCAGCGCTTGCTCGAACACGTCTTCGTTGTGCCAGCGCACCCGCGTCAACACGCTGACGCCAGGTTGCCGAAGCCAGAGCCAGGGCAACTCGGCGACCATCTTTCCCGCCGCGCCGATGGCCGGCCGGTACTGCGCACGCGTGAAGCCCGCCGCTTCGGCATTCGCCTTGATACGCCTGCGGTACGTCGGCGAGCAGGCGTACACCAGCCAGCCCAGCCACGCGCCGATGCGATGCATCCATGGCAGCGGCACGCGGGCAAGCAGGCGGAACAGAGTGATCATCGAAAACGAGGGGGTTTTTGGAGACACGACGAGTGCAAACACATAACCACGCGGGCGCGTCGGCACTTGAAACTCACTGGCACACGCACCCGGCGCGGCTCGAATACAATCGAAATTGTCGCTGAGTTATGGAACTACTTGCAGGGCGACACGCACAAGCGCCGGGCGATTGTGCATTGCCACATTGGCATTCTGCTAAAGCGTTCGCCAGAGCTCCCCAAGGAATCGGCAACGCGCCTTTTCAACTTTGATGGAGTTTTCAAAAAATGGCGAACGACTTTCTCTTCACTTCCGAATCCGTTTCCGAAGGCCACCCCGACAAGGTCGCCGACCAGATCTCCGATGCCATCCTCGATGCCATCTTCGCGCAAGACCCACGCAGCCGCGTGGCGGCCGAAACGCTGACCAACACCGGCCTCGTGGTGCTGGCTGGCGAGATCACCACCAACGCGCACGTCGACTACATCCAGGTCGCGCGCGACACCATCAAGCGCATCGGCTACGACAACACCGAGTACGGCATCGACTACAAGGGTTGCGCCGTGATGGTCTGCTACGACAAGCAGTCCAACGACATCGCGCAAGGCGTCGACCACGCATCGGACGACCACCTGAACACCGGCGCCGGCGACCAGGGCCTGATGTTCGGCTACGCCTGCGACGAGACGCCTGAGCTGATGCCCGCGCCCATCTACTACGCGCACCGCCTGGTCGAGCGTCAGGCGCAATTGCGCAAGGACGGCCGCCTGCCCTTCCTGCGCCCGGATGCCAAGAGCCAGGTGACCATGCGCTATGTCGACGGCAAGCCGCACAGCATCGACACCGTCGTGCTTTCGACGCAGCATCACCCTGACCAGAGCGAGACGTCCACCAAGATGAAGGCCTCGTTCAACGAAGCCATCATCGAAGAGATCATCAAGCCGGTGCTGCCGAAAGAATGGCTGAAGGACACGCGCTACCTGATCAACCCGACCGGCCGTTTCGTCATCGGCGGCCCGCAAGGCGATTGCGGTTTGACCGGCCGCAAGATCATCGTCGACACCTACGGCGGCGCCTGCCCGCACGGCGGCGGCGCGTTCTCGGGCAAAGACCCGAGCAAGGTCGACCGCTCGGCTGCCTACGCCGCGCGCTACGTGGCCAAGAACATCGTGGCAGCCGGCATCGCGCGCCAGTGCCAGATCCAGGTCGCCTACGCGATCGGCGTGGCCGAGCCGATGAACATCACGGTCTACACCGAAGGCACCGGCCTCATCTCCGACGAGAAGATCGCCGCCCTGGTGCGCGAGCATTTCGACCTGCGCCCCAAGGGCATCATCCAGATGCTCGACCTGCTGCGCCCGATCTATCAGAAGACCGCCGCCTACGGCCACTTCGGCCGCGAAGAGCCCGAGTTCACTTGGGAAAGCACGAGCATCGCGCCCAAGCTGCGCGCGGCCGCCGGCCTCTGAAGCATTAAAGGCCTTCGGGCCTTTGATTTCTCAGAACCGATACGACGCGCCCGCGCCCACGGTCCAGTTGCGGCCCGGTGCCGGCTCGTAGTAGCGCGCATTGCCTTCGTTGACGATGACCGAGCCGACATAACGTCGGTCGAGCAGGTTGTCGACGCGCGCGAAAGCATTCAGCTCCCACTGCGCCAAACGCTTGACGTAGCCCGCCTCCAGCGCAGCCAGCGCGTAGCCCGGCGCGCCGGCCGTGTTGATGTCGTTGGCCTGGATTCGGCTCAACGCCCGCAGTTCCGCGCCGGCATGCCAGCCCTCGGGCGGCGCCCATCCGAACGAAGCAAAGAGCGATTGCCTCGCAATGCC
>JAQGMP010000587.1 GCA_028292285.1 Variovorax sp.
CCGGCGCTGGTATTGCCGGCCTAGAGCTGGAACGCGATGGTCAGCAGCAGGCCTTCGGCGATGTCGCGAAAGATGCCCGGCGTGCGGGCGCGGTAGCGCTCGCCGGCCGAGGCGGTGGTTTCGATCCACTCGGCCAGCCATTCGATTTCGGGTTCGCCATAGAACACCACGGCGGCCTCGTGGTTCAGCAGCAGGCTGCGCAAGTCGAGGTTGATCGAGCCGCACATCGCCAAGCTGTCGTCGACCACCACCGCCTTGGCGTGCGCCATGAAGGGCAGCATGCGGAAGATGACGCCGGCGCGGGCCAGATCGCGCATGGCGCGGGTGCGGACGAAATCGGCGAGGCGGTGGTTCGATTGCTGAGGGATCGCGAGCGTCACCTGCACGCCGCGCCGTGCGGCCAGCCGCAAGGCATCGCGCAGGCCGTCGCCGGGCACGAAGTACGGCGTGATCGCCAGGATGCGGTGTTCGGCACGAAAGCAGGCATCGAGCAGCAGCGACTGCGCGGTGTCTTCGGTCTGGTCGGGGCCGCTCGGCAGAAATTGCGCCAGCGTGCCGCCTTCGGGCAGCGCGGCGTCGGGCCCGATGGAGCGCGGCTTGCGGCCGCGCACCGAGGCCCAATCGTGGTCGAACTGGCGCGCCGCCGCTGCAGCCACCTCGCCGCGCAGGTCGAACGAAAGATCGCGCCACGCGACCGGGTGCGCCTCGTTGCCGTTGAAGTATTCGCCGGCCAGGTTGCGGCCGCCCGACCAGAGCCAGCCATCGTCGGCGATGGTGAGCTTGCGGTGGTTGCGCAGGTTGCGCGGCCCGTCGCGGCGCAGGCTGAAGATCGGGCGAAACACCGCGACTTCGCCGCCGGCTTCGCGCAGCGTGTCGAAGTAGCTCCGCGGCAAGCTCAGCGCGCCGAAGCCGTCGAGCAGCACGCGCACCTTCAGGCCCTGGCGCGAGCGGCGCGCCAGCCGTTCGATCACGTCGCGCCCGAAGGCGTCGTCGCCGATGATGAAGGTGCAGATGTCGATGCGCTCGCGCGCACCTTCGATGACCTCGAACAGCGCGTCGCGGGCGTGCTGGCCGTCGGCATGCATGCGGATCTCGCAGCGGCTCGGCCCGGCGAGGCCGAAGCTCTCGATGAGCTCGGCCGCCCAGTGGCCGGGCGGCGCCACGCGTGGCGGTCGCGGTGAGCCACCGGGCCGCAGCTTGCGTCGCCCGAACATCAGGTACATCGGCAGCATCACGTAGGGAACGAGCGCCAGCCCCATGACCCACGCAATGGCCGTGGCCGGTGCGCGCTGTTCACGGCGCAGCCGGGTGGTGAGCACGTAGGCCAGCACGGCCAGTGCGCCGAACAAGAAATGCTGAGCGGGCGAGGGCAGCCAGGCGATCAGCGTGTGCAGCATCAGGCTGGTGTGCTGCGAGGCTGTTGCGGACGGTGCGGCACGACGTTCTGCAGATGGTGCTGCAGATGCGGCGGGACGCCGCGGTTTTGCGAGGCCAGGAATTGCATCATCGGCGCGATGACCTCGACGACCGCCGGGCGCTGACCGACGCGCTCGCGCCACGCCATCAGGCGCGGCGTTGCCGTCGTCATCAGCGCGCCCTTGCGCTCGGCGTAGGTCTGCGCGACGTAGAAGGCGATGTCGGCATACGAGTAGCCACCGGCGAGGCAATCGCTATCGGCCAGCAGCCTTTCCAGGTACTCGTAGAACGCAGCGCACCCCGCGCAGGCCGCCTGCGCCGCAGCGCTCTGCATGTCGTCCTGCAAGCCGAAGAGCTTGATGACATGCGGGAAGAACACTTCGTCGGCCTTCAGTTCGAGCTGACGCGTGCGGGCACGGGGCGCGACGCCCCGCTGCCACAGGGCGGGCTCCGGCTTCAGATCTTCGAGGTATTCGAAGAGCTGCGTCGAGTCGAAAATCTCCAGCGGGCCGGCTAGGTCGATGTCCGTATCGATCAGCACCGGCACCTGCTTCTTCGGATTGATGCGCGCCACTTCGGGATGCAGCGGCAGGTAACGGTCGTCGCGGTCGAACGGCACCATCACCAGCTCGAACGCGATGCCCTTTTCGAGCGCCGCGATCTGCACCTTGGCGCCGAACATGCTGAGCGGACCCGAATAGAGCGTGAGCATGTCAGGCGCCCCAGACTTCCTGTGCCGTCTCGATCACCAGGCGCAGCTTGGCGCGCTGCGCTTCGACCGCGATGTTGTTGCCGTGCACCGTGCTCGAAAAACCGCACTGCGGCGACAGCGCGAGTTGTTCCATCGGGGCGTACTTGGCGGCGTCGTCGATGCGGCGCTTGAGCTCGTCCTTGTCTTCCATCTGGCCGAACTTGGTCGTCACGAGGCCGAGCACCACGGTCTTGCCCTTGGGCAGATAGCGCAGCGGCTTGAAGTCGCCGGAGCGGGCGTCGTCGTACTCCATGAAATAGGCGTCGAGGTCCATCTCTTTCAGCAGCGCTTCGGCCACCGGCTCGTAATTGCCGGCCGCGGCGTGCGTGCTCTTGAAGTTGCCGCGGCACAGGTGCATGGCGAGCAGCATGCCCGGCGGCTTTTGCGCAACGACTTTGTTGATGAAGGCGGCGTAGCGGTGCGGGAGTTCGTTCGGGTCGTCGCCGCGGCGGCGGGCGGCTTCGCGCATGTGCTCGTCGCACAGGTAGGCGAGGTTGGTGTCGTCCATCTGCACGTACGTGCAACCGGCAGCGGCCAGCGAACGCAGTTCGTCGCCATAGGCTTTGGCCACGTCGTCGTAGAAGGCCGGGTCGAGCTCCGGATACGCCTCTTTGCTGATGCCGGCGCGGCCACCGCGAAAGTGCAGCATGGTGGGCGAGGGAATGGTCACCTTCGGCGTGCGGCCGGCCGACACCTGCGTCTTCAGGTACTCGAAGTCGGCGAGCTGGATGTTCTTGGCGTGGGTGACCTTGTCGATGACGCGCATCACCGGCGGCGCCAGTTCTTCGGTGCCGTCGGGCCGGCGGATGGTCACCGGGATGTCGGTCTTGACGCCACCCAACTGCTCCAGAAAGTCGATGTGGAAATAGGTGCGGCGGAACTCGCCGTCGGTGATGCTCTTCAGCCCGACGTCTTCCTGGAACTTGACGATCTCGGTGATGGCCTTGTCTTCGACCGCGCGAAGCTGCTCCGGCGTGATGGCGCCCTTGGCCTTTTGCTCGCGCGCTTCGAGCAGGTACTTGGGGCGAAGAAAGCTGCCGACATGGTCGTAGCGGGCGGGCAAGTGAGCGTGTTCGGTCATGGTGTCTCCATGGAAATCAGGAAAGAGAAGGGATGATCGTATCGCGGAGCCCGCACCGGTTGGCGCGGTGACGGCGGCGGGAATGCTAGATTCCGGCGTTGCAGCAAATTGATCGAACAATTGTTCGTGATACGAACACGCAGTATTTACCATGAGCTTCGCAGCGTGCCGAGTGCCGACAATCAGAGGCTCTGGTTTTCGTATCTGTTTTTCTGTTTTTCGTTATCCCTCTTCGAGGACATATTCATGCATCGTCGCTTTTTCGCCAAGACCGCCGGCCTGACCGCGCTGGCACTGGCCCTTCCGCTCGCTGCCAATGCGCAAGACAACAAATTCCGGATCGGCCTGATCCTGCCGATGACGGGCCAGTCGGCCTCGACCGGCCGCCAGATCGAGGCGGCGGCAAAGCTCTACATGGCGCAAAACGGCGACACCGTGGCCGGCAAGAAAATCGAGCTGATCGTCAAGGACGACACCGGCCTGCCCGACGTCACCAAGCGCCTGGCGCAAGAGCTGGTGGTCAACGACAAGGTCAACGTGCTGGCCGGCTTCGGCCTGACGCCGCTGGCACTGGCCGTCGCGCCGATCGCCACGCAATCGAAGACGCCGGAAGTCGTGATGGCGGCGGCCACGTCGAGCATCACCGAAGCCTCGCCGTACATCATTCGCTCCAGCTTCACGCTGCCGCAGGTGTCGGTCGCGATGGGCGACTGGGCGCCGAAGAACGGCGTCAAGTCGGTCGTCACGCTGGTGGCCGACTACGGCCCGGGCAACGACGCCGAGAAGTACTTCAGCGAGCGCTTTTTGCTGAACGGCGGCAAGGTCATCGAGAAGCTGCGCGTGCCGCTGCGCAACCCGGACTTCGCGCCGTTCCTGCAGAAGGTGCGCGACGACAAGCCGGACGCGCTCTTCGTCTTCGTGCCGTCGGGCGCCGGCGCGGCGGTCATGAAGCAGTTCCTGGAACGCGGCATGGACAAGGCCGGCATTCGCCTGATCGCCACCGGCGACGTCACGGACGACGACCAGCTCAACGACATGGGCGACGGCGCGCTGGGCGTGGTCACTTCGCACCATTACTCGGCGGCACATCCGTCGGCCGCCAACAAGAAGTTCGTCGACGCCTTCAAGAAGGCCAATCCGAGCATGCGGCCGAACTTCATGGCGGTCGGCGGCTACGACGGCATGCACGTCATCTACGAAGCACTCAAGACCACCAAGGGCCAGGGCGGCGGCGACGCATTGCTGGCCGCGATGAAAGGCCAGGTCTTCGAGAGTCCGCGCGGCCAGGTGCTGATCGATGCGCAAACGCGCGACATCGTGCAGGACGTGTATTTGCGCAAGGTCGAGAAGAAAGACGGGCAGCTGTACAACGTCGAGTTCGATGTGATCAAGGCTGTGAAAGACCCGGGCAA
>JAQGMP010000532.1 GCA_028292285.1 Variovorax sp.
TCTTTTAATACTGAAAATGGAATTTAGTTCTAAATCGACAAAATTCCATGAGGGTTCCTACTAGCTGGGCGCCCAGGCGAAAGGGGAATCGAGGTCTGCGAGCAGGGGAAGCGCCCTGTCGGCGGGAAAGACGAAGGCCGGCGCATCGCCGCAAGGCCATGCGATGCCCAGCGCGGGATCGTTCCAGCGCAATCCCCGCAGCAGGGCGGGATCGTTGTAGTCCGTCAGCCGGAACACGACCTCGGTGTCCGGCTCGAGCGTGCAGAAACCGTGCGCGAAGCCGGGCGGCACGTGCAGCTGCGTCCAGTCGCCCGCCGCGAGTTCCAGCGTTGCATGCCGGCCCCAGGTGGGCGAGCCGCGCCGCACGTCGACCACCACGTCGTGGATGCGGCCGCGGGCCACGCGCACGTACTTCGTCTGTGCGTGCGGCGGGGCCTGGAAGTGCAGGCCGCGCACGGTGTGCCGCAGCGGATAGCAGGAGGCGTGCTCCTGCACGCAGCGCCCGTTGGCGCCCAGGGCCTCGAAGTCGCGCTCGCTGAAGTGGTAGGTGAAACGACCTTGCGGCTGCAGGGTCACGTCGGGCACGATGGTGAACAGGCCGTCGAGGCCCAGCGGTGCTGCTTTCAAGCGTGTCTCCGATCGCTTCAAAAGCAGAATATAATTCCAAAAACGGAATTATAAAAACGGAAACAGAAAAGGTTTACTCGATTCATGGCCCACATCGTTCTCGGCATCGGTACCTCGCACACCCCCATGCTCAACGCGCCGCTGAGCGACTGGCCGAAGTTCATCGAGCGGGACCGTGGCCGCGCGCACCTCGACAAGGAGGGCAATCCCGTCACTTATGACGAGCTTGAAAAGAAGGTCGCCGGTGCGGTCGACCACGAAATCACGCCCGAGGTTTTCGCGCTGCGCCATGCAAGGGCTGCGGCCGAGGTCGAGAAGCTGAGCGGCATCCTGCGCAGCGCCGAGCTCGACCAGCTCGTGATCATCGGCGACGACCAGAAGGAGCTCTACAACACGGACAACATGCCCTCGGTGCTGGTCTTCCACGGCGAGAGCATCCGCAACGTGCCGCTGTCGGACAGCTATGTCGGGCCCGACTGGGCACGCAAGTCGTCCGCACGCTATTACGAGCCCGAGAAGCCGCGCGACTATCCGGTCGATGCGAAGCTCGCGCTGCATCTGATCGAGCACCTCGTCGAGCGCGAGTTCGACGTGTCGATCGCCGACAGCATCGCCGACGGCTATGGCGAGGGCCATGCCTTCGGCTTCGTGCACAACCGTCTGCTGAACGGCACGGTGGTGCCGGTGCTGCCGGTCTTTCTCAATACCTACTATCCGCCGAACCAGCCGACGCCGCGCCGCTGCCACCGGCTGGGTCAGGAGATCCGCAAGGCGGTCGAGAGCTTTCCCGGCAACTCGCGCGTGGGCATCATCGCCTCGGGCGGCCTGAGCCACTTCACCGTGGACGAGGAGCTCGACGGGCGCATCATCCGCGCCTTGAAGGAACGCGATGCGCAGGCCTTGTACGACCTGCCTCGCAAGCAGCTCAATTCAGGCAACTCGGAGATCCGCAACTGGATCTGCATGGCCGGCGCCGTCGAGCATCTGAACGTGAAGTCGCTCGAATACATTCCGGCCTACCGCACCGCGGCCGGCACCGGCACCGGGCTTTGCTTCGCGGTCTGGAGCTGATGCCGATGCAGGAGCAGGCAGCGATCCGGATGCGATTGACCGGCATTCGGTATGCCTCGCCCGGCATTCATCTTTACGAGTTTCAGCCAGTGGAGGATGGCGCGTTGCCGGCGTTCACTCCGGGCGCCCATATCGACCTGCATTTGGGGAACGACCTGGTGCGGCAGTACTCGCTGGTGAATGCGCCGGAGGACCGCGCGCGCTACGTCGTCGGCATCAAGCGCGATGCGGCGAGCCGCGGCGGCTCGGCTTTCGTGCACGAAGGCCTGCGCGTCGGCGATGTCATCGGCGTCACCGGGCCGCGCAACAACTTCGCGCTGCACGAGGATGCGGCCCATTCGGTGTTCATCGCTGGCGGCATCGGCGTGACGCCGATCGTCTGCATGGTGGAGCGCCTGCGTGCGCTCGGCCGCTCATGGGAACTGCACTACAGCGTGCGCCGGCGCGAAGAGGCGGCCTTTCTCGACACGCTGCAGGACGAGCGGCTGCACCTGCACGTCGATGCCGAGCATGCGGGCGCCTTTCTCGATGTGCCTGCCATCGTGGCGGCCGCGCCGGCCGATGCGCATCTGTACTGCTGCGGCCCCGGTCCGATGCTCGATGCGTTCGAGGCTGCCGCCGGCGGCAGGCCGGCGGCGCTCTGGCATATCGAGCGCTTCACCGCCGCGAAGCCCAGCGCACAAGGGGGCGGCTACACGGTGAGGCTGGCAGCGTCGAACAAGAGCATTGCCGTGGAACCCGGCCAGACCATCCTGGAAGCCTTGCGCGGCTGCGGCGTGCATGTGCCGGCATCGTGCGAGCAGGGCATCTGCGGCACCTGCGAAACGCGCGTGCTGCAAGGCACGCCGGACCACCGCGACAGCCTGCTTTCAGAGGAAGAAAAGAAGGCCAACGACGTGATGATGATATGCTGCTCCGGCAGCCTGAGCGACGTGCTGGTGCTCGATCTCTGAGGGTCGTCGCCAGCTGAAAAGCCCGCCTTCGGGCCGAGGCCCGTCGTGCTCGCCAACGAGCTGCGCAACCAAAAAGAGGAGAGGGGTTTTGGGCCGTCCCAGCCGCAAAGACAAGGTCGTTCTGCCCGACTACAGCGAAGGCATCCAGGTCAAGACCGAGGACGAGGACCCGCGTTTCAACAACGCGCTCGCCCGCGGCCTCGCCATCCTCCGATCGTTCCAGGTCGACGTGCGGCTGCTGGGCAATCTCGAGATCGCCGAGATCAGCGGCCTGCCGAAGTCCACCGTCTCCCGCCTCACTTTCACGCTGACCCAGCTGGGCTACCTGCGCTACCTGCCGGAGTTCGGCAAGTACGAACTGGCCGCCGGCGTCGTGGGGCTGGCCTATCCCTATCTGGCGAACCAGCCCGTGCCCTCGATCGCGCGGCCGCTGATGGTCGACCTGGCGCTCAAGAGCAAGACCAACGTGGGCCTGGGCGTGCAGGAAGGCCGCAGCGTGCTGTACCTCGAATACGCGCTGGGCGAAGTCAATCCCAACCGCCTGCAGCGCGCCGGCTTTCGCGTGCCGCTGGTCCGCACGGCGATGGGCCGCGCCTGCATCGCCGCCATGCGGCCGGAAGACCGCGAGCGGCTCTACGAGGAGCTGCGCGAACACTACAAGCGCGAGTGGACGCAGCTTCGCGGCGAACTCGAAGATGCGGTGGTTCAGGTGCAGACGCGGGGCTTCTGCATCGCCGCCGGCACGCTGAACCCCAACACCAACTCGGTCGCGGTCCCCTTCGTGCAGGTCGACGGTCATACCTTCATGGCGTTCAACTCGCAGGGACATGCGCAGTTCCAGACCAAAGAGGTCATGGTGCGCAACGGCAAGAAGTTGATGGAGCTCGCGCAGGAAGTCCGCCGCCGGCTGATGGACGCGCCCAACGCGCCTTCGCTCGGGCACCGCTAGCTCGGGCACCGCTAGCTCGGGCACGACCAGCACGGGCGCGGCGGCGCCTCTACGGGTCTTCACCGTGCCAATAATGGAATTAAGTTTTACAATGAACTTGATGGCCCGTTCTGGATGATCACGATGGCACCGCTCGAAGTTCCCACGCGCGACGGCGTCGTCGTCGGCGCGCTTGCCGAGGCCGCCGACGGAGCGGCTGCCACCCGAAGCTGGAAGGGCATACCTTACGCAGCGCCGCCGGTCGGGCCGCTGCGCTGGCGCCCGCCGCAGCCGCCGCAACCCTGGTCGGGAAAGCGGCCCGCCATCGCGTTCTCGCAGGACTTTCCCCAGCCGCCGCTGCCGCCGTCCCGCGCACCGTCGATGGGAGAAGACTGCCTCTGCCTCAACGTCTGGGCGCCGGCCGACGCGGCCAAGGCGGCCAAGGTGGCCAAGGACGCCGAACAGCGCTTGCCGGTCATGGTGTGGGTGCACGGCGGTGGCTTCGTCGGCGGCAGCGGCGCCGATGCGCGGTGCGACGGCGCGCGGATGG
>JAQGMP010000642.1 GCA_028292285.1 Variovorax sp.
GGCAGCGGCACCAGCGTGACCACCGCCAGCAGCGGGTTGATCGAAAAGAGGATGACCGCGGTCATCGCGATCATCAGCACGTCGGTCAGAAAGTCGAGCGCGTGCAACGAGAGGAAGACGTTGATGCGGTCGGTCTCGGAGCCGATGCGCGACATCAAGTCGCCCGTGCGTTTGCCGCCGAAGTAGTCGAGCGGCAGCGTCAGCAGATGCTCGTAGGTCGTGGTACGCAGGTCGGCGCCGATGCGCTCGGACACCAGCGCCAGCAAGTAGGTACGCGCCCAGCCGAGCCCCCAGCCGGCCAGCGCCGACAGCAACAACGCGCCCAGAAACATCACGACCTTGGCGATGGCGATCTGCTGCCCGTTCTGGAACGGAATCAGGATGTCGTCCATCAGCGGGATGGTCAGATAGGGCGGCACCAGCGTGGCGGCGGTCGACGCGAGCGTCAGCAGAAAACCGGTGATCAGTTGCTTGCGGTAGGGCTTGGCAAACCGGGCCAGCCGCAGCAGCACCCAGGTCGACGGCGGCGCCTGCACCTCGGCCGGCTCGGGCAGTTCGTCGGCGTCGGCTGCTTCGGCGAGAACCGAAATGCCTGCAGTCGAGTCGGCTGCATCGGCGATAGCCGCCGTGCGCTGGCCGAAAAGCTTCAGCAGCTTGAGCGCCGAAGCCTGCTGCCCGAGCGTGTAGTGCCAGCGCGCCAACTGACCGTTCGCGCCTTGCAAGTCGAGCGTGCCGATGCCGGCGTGATCGATCAGATGCAGATCGACGCCCGGCGTCGACAGCGGCCAGTCGCGCCAGACGCCAGCCGCGTCCCGTGCCGACAGGCGATGATCGGTGAGCGCGATGAGTCCCGATGTAAACCGAAGTTCGCCGTCGAGGTCAACCGCGAGCGTCGCCAGAACGTTTTCGGCGGTTGTGAGTCGGCTTTTCAGCGCGTCTGAAGCCGCCTCCGCTTCTCCCTCCCGAGCGTCCACTGGATCGTGATGTTGCATTGTGTTTCTTTGACTCTTGCCTGTTGCAGGCCGACCGAGCCCCGTGGACCCCGCCCTGGCGCACGATGGGCGCCGATTTTGACCGATCGCCATGAGCGCGCTTGAGCGCGCCGTGGTGCCCGGCCAAAGCACATCGAACAGCACATCGAACGTTTCCATGACCCGTTTCGACGACATCCGCCTTCTTCGCATCAACTATTTGCGAGGCCCGAACATCTGGACTTACCGGCCGGTGCTGGAAGTCTGGCTCGACCTCGGCCGGCTCGAAGACTTTCCGTCGAACACCATCGATGGTTTCACCGCGCGGTTGACGACCTTGCTGCCGGCGCTCATCGAGCACCACTGCGGCGTCGGTGAACGCGGTGGCTTCATCTCGCGCCTGAACGAAGGCACCTGGTCGGGCCACGTGCTCGAACACGTCGTCATCGAACTGCTCAACCTGGCCGGCATGCCGACGGGATTCGGCCAGACCCGCAGCACCTCGGAACACGGCGTGTACCGCATGGTGTTTCGCGCACGCGACGAGCAGGTGGCGCGCGCCGCCCTCGCCGAAGGCCATCGCCTGCTGATGAGCGCGATCAACGACGAGCCGTTCGGTGCCGCCGACGTGCAACGCGCGGTCGACGTGGTCAAGGGCCAGGTCGAAGACTGCTATCTCGGCCCGAGCACCGCGTGCATCGTCGGCGCCGCGACCGACCGCAGCATTCCGCACATGCGGCTGAACAGCGGCAACCTGGTGCAGCTCGGCTACGGCGCGAGCCAGCGCCGCATCTGGACCGCCGAGACCGACTACACCAGCGCCATCGGCGAATCGATCGCCAGCGACAAGGAGCTCACCAAGTCGCTGCTCGCGAGCTGCGGCGTGCCGGTGCCCGAAGGCGAAGTGGTCGACAGCGCGGAAGAGGCCTGGGACGTCGCCGAAGGCATGGGCCTGCCGGTGGTGGTCAAACCGTCGGACGCCAATCACGGCCGCGGCGTCTCGCTCGAACTCAACACGCGCGAAGAAGTCATGGGCGCCTACGCCGTCGCCGAGCCGGAAGGCAGCGACGTGATGGTCGAGCGCTTCATCCGCGGCAGCGAACACCGCCTGCTGGTGGTCGGCGGCCACGTGGTGGCGGCGGCCCGCGGCGAGATCATCACGGTCACGGGCGACGGCAAGACCGCCGTCGCCGACCTCATCGAAAAGCAGCTCAATAGCGACCCGCGCCGCGGCGCCGAAGAAGAATTCCCGCTCGACCTGATCGACCTGCCGACCGACGCCAAGCTGCAGCTCGAACTACAACGGCAGAAGCTCGAAGGCACCTCGGTGCCCGAAGCCGGCCGCGTGGTCACGATCCAGCGCAATGGCAACCTGGGAGTCGACTGCACCGATCAGGTTCACCCTGAAGTCGCGCACGCCGCCGTGCTGGCAGCACGCGTGGTCGGGCTCGACATCGCCGGCATCGACCTGGTGGCGCAGGACATCGGCCGGCCACTGGCAGCGCAGGGCGGCGCCATCGTCGAGGTCAACGCCGGGCCGGGTCTGCTGATGCACCTGAAGCCTGCAGTCGGCTCGCCGCGGCCCGTTGGCCGCGCGATTTGCGATCACCTGTTTCCGGGCGAGGCGTCGGGCCGCATTCCGGTGGTCGGCATCGCCGGCTCGAAAGACACCGCCGTGCTGGCGCGGCTCGTGGCCTGGCTCATCGGCCTCGGCGGCCGGTACACCGGGCTCGCTTGCGGCGACGGCCTGTTCCTGGAACGCCGTCGCGTCGATGCACGCGACAGCGCCAACTGGAGCGCGGGCCATCGCCTGCTGGTGAACCGCGCCGTGCAGGCCGTCGTCATCGAGAACGGTGCCGAGACCATCCTGCGCGACGGCCTCGCCTACGACCGCTGCGAAGTCGGCATCGTGACCGACCTCGAAGGCGCCGAGGCGCTGTCCGAATTCGACATCACGCAGAGCGACCACCTCGTCAAGGTGTTGCGCACGCAAGTCGACGTCGTGCTGCCCGAAGGCACCGCCGTGCTCAACGGTGCCGACCCGCGCGTGGCCGGCCTCGCGCCGCTGTGCGACGGC
>JAQGMP010000643.1 GCA_028292285.1 Variovorax sp.
GACGACTCCGCGACGCTCCTGTGTACAGGCGACAGCGACCTTGCGACAGCAGCGCGCGCAGAAGGTCTTGTGGTTTGGAACTTCAAAACGGAAGTACCGCCTGCGTAATCGACTGCCAAGCCCCGCACGATCGCATTTTCAACCCGCCTTCTTCTTGTCCTTGCCCCCACCGACAAGCCGGTCCTTTAACCCCAGCACCTTCGTCACTGTCGCGCCCAAGCCCATCAGCTTCATCGCCGTCTCAGGCGCCAGCCGCTGCACGTCGTCGAACCATTTCATCAGCCGGTCGATGAGGTCGTGCATTTCGCGCATGCGCGCCTGTGCGTGGCGCTCGGCTTCGGTGGTCGGTGTCTCGAGTAGCGCATTGCGCAGCATTGACAGCGTCGGCTCGATCTCTCGGCGACGCCGCTCTTCGGCCAGCACGCGAAAGATCTCCCAGACATCCGACGGTGCCTCGAAGTATTCGCGGCGGTCGCCCGGCTGGTGCCGCAGCCGCACCAGTCGCCAGGCCTGCAACTCCTTCAAGCCCATGCTGACGTTGGAGCGGGAGAACTCCAGCAGTTCGGCGATCTCATCGGCGTTGACCGGGCGCTCCGATAAGAAGATCAGCGCGTAGATCTGGCCGACGGTGCGGTTGATGCCCCACTTGCTGCCCATCTCGCCGAAGTGCGCGACAAACTGGCGATTGAGGGGAGGGAGCGGGGGAAGAGGAGGACTGGCGGCGCTGGAAGGCATGGCCTGATTGTCATCGCGCCGTGCAGAAGTTTCAAGAATGACTGAAAGATCGCATGACTGTTTCGGCCGCGAGCGGGTCGTGTTTCAACCGTCTGAATGTGCCGCGTTGCCGATGTCCGCATTGATCTGCCGCATCGTGTCCAGCAACCGCGGCGCGACGCGCGCCACCATCGTCTCGCGCGGCAGCAAATAGGCCGGTCCGCCGCAACTCACCGCATACCTTTCGCCGCGTGGCCCGCGCAGCGAGAAGCCCAGCGCATGGATGTGCGGATGCCACTCGCCATACGACGCGCAGTAACCCAGCGTCGCGTGCTCCTCGATGCCGGTCTGAATGCGCGGCTGCAGCTCGGGCCAGTTCTCGCCACTCTCCAACTGAATGCGATCGAGCAGTTCGCGTTGCTCCGGCGCGGGCAGGGCGGCAAGGTATGCGCGGCCGGCCGCCGACGTCGCGATGGTCATGCGCGCACCGACGTCGATGCGCGAGGTGATCAACGCGGAGCGTGGCCGGATCGAATCGATGATGAGCATGTCGAGTCCGTCGCGCACGCCCACGTGCACGCTGGCGCCGGCGAATTCCGCGAGCGCCGCGAGGTGCGGCCGCGCGACGGTGCGCAGGTCGAAGTGGCGCAGGTAGCGCGTGCTCAGGTCGAGCAGTGCCGGGCCGAGGCTGAAGCGCTCGGTGTCCATCGCCTGCCGCAGATACCCGCTCGCCACCAGAGTCGCGGCGAGACGAGAAACCGTCGCCTTCGGTATGCCCGTCGCATCGGCCAATTCGCGATTGCTCATCGGGCCCGCTGCATCGCCGATCACCTTCATCACGGCGAGGCCCCGCGCCAATGCGCTGACCTCGTCCTTGCCACTTGCCGTGGCGTTGGAGGTGGCGGTTGCAGTCACGGGCGTGCTTGGGGCTTCGGCTGCGAAAGCAGCTTTGGAGACGATGGTTTTCATTCTGGCCATTGACGTTTTCGCCCTTGTTGATATTATTTCGGAACATTGTTCCATTAAAAGAGAAAAATGACGAGACACAACTTTTCAGCGGGTCGGCGCCAGATCGTCGTCGCGGGCGGCCTTGCAGGTGGCCTGCTGGCCGCAGGCGCCGGTCCCGGCGTCGCAGCCGCCGCCACGACCCCGCCGGATTTTCCCAAAGGCCCTGTCAAGATCATCATCCCCTTTGCGCCCGGTGGCCCGACCGACACGGTCGGCCGCCTCATCGCGCTCAAGCTGCAAGAGGTGTGGGGCCAGTCGGTGCTGATCGACTACAAGCCCGGCGCGGGAACGGCCATCGGCGCCGATTACGTCGCCAAGTCGACGCCCGACGGATTGACGTTCGGCATGGTCAACTCGTCTTTTGCGGTGAACCCGTCGCTGCGCAAGACGCTGCCGTACGACACGGTGAAAGACCTGGCCGGCATCACGCAGATCGCCAACCTGCAACTGGCCATCGTCGCGCGGCCCGACGCGCCGTTCAACAACGTGGCCGAACTCATCGCCTACGCCAAGAAGAATCCCGGCAAGCTCACCTATGGCACGCCGGGCGCCGGCAGCACGACGCATCTGGGTGCCGAACTGCTCAAGCGCGAGGCGGGCTTCGACATGCTGCATTCGCCGTTCAAGGGCAGTGCGCCGGCGCACGTCGAGCTGATGGGCGGCCGCATCGATCTGGTGTTCGATCCGTTTCTTTCGGTGCAGCCGTACGTGAAAGCAGGGCGCATGAAGATGATCGCCACCATGGGCGAGACGCGCATCGAGGGATTCAACTATCCCATCGTCGCGGAGACGATTCCGGGCTTTCATGTGAACGCGCTGCTGGGCTTCGTTGCGCCGCGCGGGACGCCACGGCCCATCATCGACAAGATCCAGGCCGATACCGAAAAAGTGCTGCGCAATCCTGAAATGCGCAAGCGCATCGAAGAGCAGGGGATGGAGGTCGTGGCCTCGAAGCCCGCGCAGTTCGATGCTTTCGTTCAATCCGAAATGAAGCGCTGGGCCAAGGTCGTCAACGAGGCCGGAATTCAAGCGGAATAACCCCGCGCAATAACCCGGCGAAATTGCCGAAGCGGAATCACACCATGTCACTTCAACTCGAACCCCTCCACAGCGTCTTTGCTGCCGAAGCCAGCGGCATCGACATCTCGCAGCCGCTGGGCGATACCGATGTGCGGGCGATCAATGCAGCCATGAACAAGTACGCCGTGCTCGTCTGGCGCGACCAGCCGCTGACCGGCCAGCAGCAGATCAACTTTGCCAAGTCGTTCGGCCCGCTCGACCTGGGCTTGAAGAAAGTTTTCAAGCGGCCGGAGCGGCTCGAAGACGAACGCCTCATCGACATCTCGAACGTCGACGCACAAGGCAATGTCACGCGGCGCGATTCGCCGAAGAACCTGTCGAATTTTGCGAACCAGCTGTGGCACAGCGACAGCTCGTTCCAGAATCCGCGCGCCGCCTATTCGATGTTGAGCGCGCTGGTGCTGCCGAGCTGGGGCGGCACCACCGAGTTCGCCGATTTGCGCGCTGCCTGGGATGCGCTGCCGGAGCGCACCAAGGCGGAAGCGGAAGGCCTGAGCGCCGAGCACTACGCCCTGCACACACGGATCCTGCTGGGCGACGAGGCTTATACCGACGATCAGAAAAAAGCCATTC
>JAQGMP010000649.1 GCA_028292285.1 Variovorax sp.
GCCGATAGCGGGCGTAGCGCCCTGCGATCTGCGTGACCTCGGCATGCTCCCGCGAGATGGTGCGGTATTGCGCCATGTCGCTCATGATGTCTTCGCGGGACAGCAGGAAGTCGAGCTCTTCCAGGCGCTGCGCATAGCGCTCGAGTTGATGGCGCAAAAATGATTTCACGGTGAAAGACCAGAGGCAAGAAAAAAGGGAATGTTGCCATCGGCAACTGAAGCGTTCTGCACTCGGCACGCGTGCAAGACCACTGAAAGGGCCGTCGGCCCCACCGGCCAGCGTCGCTAACGCTCTTTGCGAAGGAACAAACGCGAGATGGTCTGCGCCGTTTGCTCGCGCGCTGCGGTGTCGCCGGCGTGCAGTTCGGTCATTGCGCCGTGCAGCATCTTCTGCGTCAGCCCGCGCGCCATGGCTTCGAGCACGGCCTCGACCGGCTCGCCTTTGGCCAGCATCTTGCGGGCGCGTGCCATCTCCGCCGCGCGCCACTCGTCACTCTGCGCGTTGAGCTGTTGAATCAGCGGCACCGTACCGCGCTGGTCCAGCCACTGCATGAAGCTCTGGACGCCGGCATCGATGATCACTTCGGCCTGCGCCACCGCGGCCTGGCGATTGGCGTGCCCTTGTTGAACCACCTGCGCAAGATCGTCCACCGTGTAGAGGTACACGTCTTCGAGCGCCTTCACTTCGGGTTCGATGTCGCGCGGCACGGCCAGATCGACCATGAACATCGGGCGGTGCTTGCGTGCCTTGAGCGCACGCTCGACCGCACCGAGGCCGATCAGCGGCAAGGTGCTGGCGGTGCAGCTGACCACGATGTCGAACTCTGCGAGCCGGTTGGGCAAGTCGGCCAGGCGCATGGCCTCGGCACCGAACCGCGCTGCGAGCACTTCGCCACGCTCCTGCGTGCGGTTGGCGATGGTGATCGACTTGGGCTCTTTTGCCGCGAAGTGCGTCACCGCCAGATCGATCATTTCCCCTGCACCGACGAACAGCATGCGCGTTTGCTTCAGGTCTTCGAACAGCTGGCCGGCAAGGCGCACCGCGGCGGCGGCCATGCTGATCGAATGCGCGCCGATCTCGGTCGAGGTGCGCACTTCTTTCGCGACGGCGAACGAGCGCTGGAACAACTGGTTGAGCGTGCTGCCGAGCGCGCCGGCCGTTTCGGCGGCACGCACCGCGTCTTTCATCTGGCCGAGGATCTGCGCCTCGCCGAGCACCATCGAGTCGAGCCCGCTGGCCACGCGAAAGGCATGGCGCGCCACGTCGTTGCCCCGCAGGGTGTAGGCATGCGAGCGCAGCAGGGCGGGCGCTACGCCGCCGCTTTGGGCCAACCAACCCATCGTGTGATCGAGCGCGACATCGTCCGCGGCCGCGCAATAGATCTCGGTGCGATTGCAGGTCGACAGGATCGCCGCTTCGATTTGCGGGTGGCGCCCGGCAGGGAACGAACTGCGCAAGCTCTGCAACGTCGGCGCGAGCTGATCGAGCGCGAACGCGAAACGACCGCGCAGATCGAGCGGCGCGGTCGTGTGGTTCAAGCCGAGGGCCCAGACTGACATAGCTGCCGATTATAAAATTTATGGCGCCGCCGGGGCGGGCGGTCTCCTTATGGCCGAGACTCTTGGCGCTTTAGCCTACGCCTTCCGCTTTTTTTGATCGCTGTCCGTGTCCGCACTTCAACTGCTCGATTCCCTGCTCAACTTCGTGGCGCCTGCCTTTTTTATCGCGGTGGTGCTGGCGCTCGCGGCCCGTTTTTTGATGAGAAAGAAGGCGGGCACAGCGGGCTTCTGGACGCAGGCGGGCATCAACTTTCTGGCAGGCGTGGCGGTGCTGGCGGCCGGCCTGGCCGTCTACGGTCGAGACGGAATGATGTGGACCTACGTCGCGCTGGTGGCCGTTTGCGGCACGGGCCAATGGCTGCTGGCCGGCGGCGCGCGGCGCTAGGCCGCAGCGCCAACCGCAACAACGTAGCGCGCACTACGCCGTTCGCGGGCCTGGATCCGGTCCGGGCACCTCGGCGGCTTGCGGCGCCGAAGGGGGCGCGGCCACCGGCATCGGCGCTGCGGCATAGGCCGCCAGCGGCAACTGCGCCTTGTTCAGGCCGTCCAGAATCGTGAAGAGCAGGTCGCTGCGCACGCCGCCCGCCAGCCGCGGGTTCTGCACATAGGCGATCAGCTGGAAGATCAGGAAACCGCTTTCGATGCCATCCAGCATGAGCGATGGTTCGGGGCTCGGCAGCACGCCGGGATGTTCGCTGCAGGCCGAAAGCATCACGTCGCGTGCCCGATGCGCGTCGGTCGTGAGCGGCATCGGCAGCCGGATCAGCACGCGGCCTTCGGCATTCGCCAGCGTCATGTTGCGGACCGTCTTGGTGATGAACTCCGAATTCGGCACGATCAGCGTCGACCGGTCGCCCAGCTGAATTTCAGTGGCGCGCACGTTGATGCGCCGTACGTCGCCCTCGGCCGTGCCCAGCACGACCCAGTCGCCGACCTTGACCGGCCGCTCCGCCAGCAGGATCAAGCCCGAAATAAAGTTTTGAACGATGGCCTGCAGCCCGAAGCCGATACCGACCGACAGCGCGCTCGCGACCCAGGCAATGCGGTTGACGCCGATGCCGAGCGCCGACAGCGCGAAGGCCACCACCACGATCGTGCCCACGTAGCCGAGCAGCGTCGTGATCGAACTGCGCATGCCGGCTTCGAGGCTGGTCTCGGGCAGGTAGCTGTTTTCGAGCCAGCGCTTGAACACGCGCAGCAGCACGAAGCCGATGAGCAGCGCGGTGATGGCGCTGACGATGGCGCCGGGCACCAGCTGGAACTCGCCGACTTTCAGGCCGTTGCCGTACGTGCCGCTGCGCTGGAAGACTTCGGCCGGGCTGGTGCCGAGCGGCGTGATCAGCGACACCACCATGTAGAAGAAGAGGGCGACGCGGCCCAGTCCGGAAAGCACCACGGCGGCCTGATCGAGCGTTTGCGGCTGCAGGTCGAAGGCCTTCTGCAGCCGCTGGCCGAAGCTGCTCTTCGACGCGACGACCGCCATGAACAGGTCGTCGACGAACTTGAACAGCACATAGAACGCCATCGCGACGATGCCGGCCCAGGTGAGCTGCGTTGCCAGAAAGCTCGCCAGCGCCACGTACCCGAGCGCGACCAGCCCCCAGATCGCGACGGTCAACACGGCGATGGCGGCGAGCAGCAAGCCGACCCACATCGGGCGTTCCGCCGGCTTGCCGGTGGCGGGATCGGCCTCGGCACTCAACGGCTTGACGCGATGCAGCACCAGGGCGGTCAGCG
>JAQGMP010000665.1 GCA_028292285.1 Variovorax sp.
AGGTAGCTCGCGACTTCGGCCGGCGTGGCCGCCGGCGCACTGGCCGAAGTCATTGCAGACGTCGCAGGCACTGCCGGCATCAACTGCCCTGCCCCCGTCCCTGTGCGTGACCGTGCGCATGCAAGGCCCGGTATCCGATGTCGCGCCGATATTGCGCCCCATCGAATTGAATCCGCGACGCCACTTCGTAAGCTCGCTGCTGCGCCAGCTTGACACTGTCTGCCAGCACAGTGACGCACAGCACCCGCCCGCCGCTGGTCTTCAACTCCTTGCCATCGAGCGCAGTGCCTGCATGGAAGACGACCGCGTCGGCCGTCTCCGCCGGCACGCCGGCGATGCGGTCTCCCTTACGCGGATCGAGCGGATAACCATGCGCTGCCATCACCACGCCGAGCGCCACGCGGCGGTCCCATTGCAACTCGACCTGATCGAGCGTGCCGTCGGTCGCGTGCCAGAACACTTCGAACAGATCGGACTTGAGCCGCATCATGATCGGCTGCGTTTCAGGGTCGCCCATGCGGCAGTTGAATTCGAGGGTTTTAGGATGACCGGTGCCGTCGATCATCAGGCCGGCGTACAAAAAGCCGGTGAACGGGATGCCGTCTTTTTCCATGCCGCGGATGGTCGGCAAGATGATTTCGCGCATGGCCCGCGCGTGCACTTCGGCCGTCACGATCGGCGCCGGCGAATAGGCACCCATGCCGCCGGTGTTCGGGCCTTCGTCGCCGTCGAGCAGGCGCTTGTGGTCCTGGCTCGTGGCAAGTGCCAGCACGTTCTTTCCGTCGCACATGACGATGAAGCTGGCCTCTTCACCCTGCAAAAACTCTTCAATGACAACGCGCGGGACCGCCTTGCCGTCGCCGCTGTCGTTGTGCGCCACGCCAAATTTGTTGTCGACCAGCATGAATTCGACCGCCTCGTGCGCCTCGGCCAATGTCATCGCAACGACAACGCCCTTGCCTGCCGCCAAACCGTCTGCCTTGACGACGATCGGCGCACCCTTGGCATCGATGTACGCATGCGCCGCCACAGGATCGGTAAACGCCTCGTACTCCGCCGTCGGGATCTTGTGGCGCTTCATGAAGGCCTTCGAGAAGGCCTTCGAGCTTTCGAGCTGCGCAGCCGCTTTGGTCGGGCCGAAGATACGCAAGCCATGCGCGCGAAATTCGTCAACCACTCCCGCAGCGAGCGGACCTTCCGGCCCGACCACGGTGAGCGCAATCTTCTCTTTGGCCGCCCACTCGCGCAGCGCGACCGGGTCGGTGATGTCGATGCCGACAAAGCGCGAATCGGTCGCCGTGCCGCCGTTGCCCGGCGCCACGTAAATCTTGCTGACGCGGGTCGCCTGTGCAAGGCGCCAGGCCAATGCATGCTCCCGACCGCCGCCGCCAATCACCAGAACCTTCATGCCAGAACTTTCATTGGACGGCCTTCATTCCGACAGCGCGGCGTTGTGATAGACCTCCTGGACGTCGTCCAGATCCTCGAGGATGTCGAGCAGCCGCTGCATCTTTGCAGCGTCGCCGCCGGTGACATCGACCATGTTTTCGGCCCGCATCGTGACCTCGGCGACCTCGGGCTTGAGGCCTGCGGCGTCGAGTGCGTTCTTGACCGCCTCGAAATCGCCGACCGCCGACAGCACCTCGATGGCGCCGTCTTCATCCGTCACCACGTCTTCGGCCCCGGCTTCGAGGGCGACTTCCATCACCTTGTCTTCGTCGGTGCCGGGCGCAAAGACGAACTGCCCGCAATGCTTGAACTGGAATGAGACCGAGTTTTCGGTGCCCATGTTGCCGCCGTACTTGGAGAAGGCATGGCGCACTTCGGCCACGGTGCGCACCCGGTTGTCGGTCATGGTGTCGACGATGATCGCCGCGCCGCCGATGCCGTAGCCTTCGTAGCGGATTTCTTCGTAGTTGACGCCTTCGAGGTTGCCGGTGGCCTTGTCGATGTTGCGTTTGACGGTGTCGATCGGCAGGTTGACTGCTTTCGCCTTTTCCACCGCCAGCCGCAGCCGCGGGTTGGTGCCCAAATCACCGCCGCCCAGCCGTGCGGCGACCATGATTTCGCGGATCACGCGGGTCCACGCCTTGCCGCGCTTCTCGTCCTGTCGGCCCTTCCTGTGCTGAATGTTCGCCCATTTGCTGTGTCCGGCCATGGCTTCGCTCTCGCTGTCTAGTGGGTGTCGAGTTTACTGTCCGTCGCACGCAACGGACCGCGCCGCACGGCGGGAGCGGCGATGCTTTTTGGGATAATCCGTCGCTCACACGCCGCGTTCCCGAGGGCGTTCCCAAGGGATATGGCTCTGAATTCAACACCGACACTGCGCATGAACACCCTTGACCCGACACCTGTCAGAAGTCATGCCGATACCACGGACATCGGCACCTGCGACGTCCTCATCATCGGCGGTGGCCCCGCCGGCGCCACGTCGGCCGCCCTCCTAGCCCAACAGGGCCGCAAGGTCGTGCTGCTTGAAAAGGCCCATCACCCGCGCTTTCATATCGGCGAATCGCTGCTGCCTGCCAACGTCGCGCTGTTCGACCAGTTGGGCCTGCGCGGGCAGATCGAAGCCATCGGTATGCCGAAGTACGGCGTCGAGTTCGTCTCGCCCGACCACGACCACACCGTGGCACTCGAATTTTCCGAGGCGTGGGACAAGTCGATGCCTTACGCCTGGCAGGTGCGCCGCTCCGAGATGGACGAAATGCTGTTCCGCAACGCCACCGCGCGCGGCGCGGACACGCTGGAAGGCTGGCGCGTGCGCAACGTCGACTTCGACGCCGAAGGTGCCACGGTGCAAGCCACGCACGACGACGGCGAAAAGCGCACGTGGCGCGCACGCTTCGTCATCGATGCATCGGGCCGCGACACCTTCCTGTCGAACAAATTCAAGGCCAAGCAGAAGAACCCGAAGCACAACAGCTCGGCGCTGTTCGGCCACTTCGTCGACGCCCTGCGCGGCGAAGGCAAGCTCGAAGGCAACATCACGATCTTCTGGTTCGCCCACGGCTGGTTCTGGTACATCCCGCTGGCCGACGGCACCACCAGCATCGGCGCCGTGTGCTGGCCTTACTACCTGAAGTCGCGCACCAAGCCGGTCAAGGATTTTTTTGCCGACACGATCGCGCTGTGCCCGCAACTGGCCGAGCGGCTGAAAGACGCCACGCTGGTCGACGACGCGGTCTACGCCACCGGCAACTATTCATATACCAGCACGCATTGCAGCGGCGCCCGCTATTTGATGCTCGGCGACGCCTTCACCTTCGTCGATCCGGTGTTTTCGTCGGGCGTTTATCTGGCGATGCACAGTGCCTTCGAGAGCGTCGATGTCGTCACCGCGGCGCTCGAACGTCCGGCAGAGGCGGCGGCACTGATGCAGCGCTTCGAGCGCTACATGCGCAAAGGGCCGCGCGAGTTTTCGTGGTTCATCTTTCGCGTCACGAACCCGACGATGCGCGAATTTTTCATGTACCCGCAGAACCCGATGCGGGTGAAGGAAGCGCTCATGTCCTTGCTGGCCGGCGACATCTACGGCAAGACGCCGATCTGGCGCTCGTTGCGCATCATCAAGACGATGTACTGGTTGGTTTCGGCCGGCCATCCCAAGCGCACCTGGCTGGCATGGGCACGGCGTCGACGCAACATTCGCGACCTGGGTCCGCTGGTCGGTGAAAACGTGGTCGAGTCCAAGTGAGCGCGCCGCTTCAGGACAATTCGGGCGCATCGAGCCCTGCTTCCCATCTGCGGGTCGAGCGGATGTCGCTGGCGGACAGCCTCGACCTCGCCGCCACCGGCGACGCACCCTTCGGTGCCCTCGGCTACGGCACGCCCGCGCACCTGCACTGGATGCCGACGGTCGACGCGCAGGTGCTGTCGGCGCGCGGCGCCATGGCCGACGTGTGGCACGCCGGCGAGCGCATCGATTCCGGCGCCACCGGCTCGGCGCGCTGGCGGAGCGACGGTAACTGGCTGCTCGGCGCCATCGATCTTTCCGAGACCACCGACAAGGCCGCGGACGAAGGCCTTTCCGACCTGTCGCACCACGCCTACAGCGATCTCTTCAAGGCGCTGGACGAAGCCGGCACGCCGCACCTGCTGCGCATCTGGAACTACCTGCCGCGCATCAACGGCTTCAACGATTCCGACGACAGCGCCGCAGGAAATAACACCGGGGACACCGGGGGCAGCGGCGGCACCGGGCTGGAGCGCTACCGCCAGTTCAACTTCGGCCGCCAGCAGGCATTCATCGACGCGGATCGCCCGGCCTTCGACGGCGCACCGGCGGCGTGTGCACTGGGCATCCGGCAAGGCGCGTTGAGCATCCGCTTTCTGGCGGGCCGCAAGGCGCCCGTGCCGGTCGAAAACCCGCGCCAGGTGTCGGCCTACCGCTACCCGCCGACCTACGGGCCGCGCGCGCCGACCTTCTCGCGCGCCGCACTCGCCGAAATGGGCGGTGGCGACGTCGCGCTGTTCATCTCGGGCACCGCCAGCATCATCGGCCACGAGACCGTGCATGGCGGGGATGTGCGCGAGCAAACGCGCGAGACGCTGCGCAATCTGGCTGCGGTGGTCGATGCCGCGAACAAAGCCGCGGGCGATCTGGAGGCGCCCTACGATGCCGCTCGCTTCACCGTGCCGGCGCTCGACTGCGTGATCTATGTGCGGCATATCGCCGACGTCGCCGCCATCCGCGAGATCATCGACGAGGTGCTGGGCGCCGGTTCGCATTTCGCGACGCATGCCGTGGTGCTCGAAGCCGACATCTGCCGCAGCGACCTGCTGGTCGAAATCGAGGCGCACGCGGTCGCCTCAGGCCCGCGCGATGGTTCGTGACGATGGTCCACCCGATGGCCATGCCGGCGGCGCCGCCATGATTCGCGCGCTGCGCATTGTCGCGACGATTCCGCTGGCGCTGCTGCTCTACACGCTGCTGCTGTTCCTCGGCGCGATGTCGCTGGCGTGGAACCTGATCGCCATGGTGCTGCATCCGCTGCTGCCGTCGCGGCAGGGTCTGCGCATCGGCCGCGCGGGCATCTCGTGGGGCTACCGGCTGTTCTGGAACGTGGCGTCGACCTGCCGGATGATGCGCATCGACGCGAGTTGCCTCGACGCCCTGCGCGACGAGCCCGGCGTGATCTTCGTGGCCAACCATCCGACCATGCTGGACGCGCTGCTGCTGGTGGCGCATTTGCCGAAGAGCGCCTGCATCATGAAGGCATCGCTCATGAAGAACATCTTTCTGGGTGCCGGCGCGCGGCTCGCGCACTACATCCGCAACGACTCGGCGCGCGCCATGGTCCGGCTGGCCGTGAACGACCTGCGCAATGGCGGCCAGCTCGTCATCTTTCCCGAGGGCACACGCACCGTGACGCCGCCGCTCAACGAATTTCGCCCCGGCGTGACGCTGATTGCCAAGCTCGCGCAGGCGCCGATCCAGACCGTCTTCATCGACACCGACTCACCGTATCTCGGCAAGGGCTGGCCGCTCTGGCGCGTGCCGCCGCTGCCGATGGTTTTCAAGCTGCGGCTGGGTCACCGGTTCGCGCCGCGACAGGACAGCGCGGCGTTGCTGACGCAGCTCGACCAGTACTTTCGACACCACGTAGAACAACCACAGCGCGACGACATAGCGCCAGCCGAATGCCAGACGTCTCGCCTACACACCTTGTCCTGATTCCGAGCTACAACACGGGCGAGCGCCTGTTCTCGACGGTGAATGCGGCGCGCGCGCAGTGGACGCCGGTGTGGGTCGTCGTCGATGGCAGCACCGACGGCACCGGCGAGCGGCTGCAGCAGATGGCCGCGTCCGATCCGGGGCTGCGCGTCTGGCTGCTGCCCGCCAACCAGGGCAAGGGCGCTGCCGTGCTGCATGGCCTGCGGGCGGCGCAAGAAGCAGGCTACACGCACGCCCTCACCATGGACTCCGACGGCCAGCATCCGGCGGACCTCATCCCGGCCTTCATGCAGGCATCGCTGGCACGGCCCGAAACGATGGTGCTGGGGCGTCCGGTGTTCGACGCCAGTGCCCCGCTGCTGCGCGTGCGCGGCCGCAAGGTGTCGAACGGCTGGACCCAGCTCGAAACCCTGTTCGCCGGCATCGGCGATTCGCTCTATGGTTTCCGCGTGTACCCCGTCGCCGATTTGATCGCCGTCATGGCGCGCCAGCCGTGGATGCGCCGCTTCGACTTCGACACCGAGGCCGTGGTGCGGCTCGCGTGGCGCGGCGTCAAGCCCGTCAACATCGATGCGCCGGTGAAGTACCTCACGGCGGAAGAAGGCGGCGTGTCGCACTTCCGGTACGGCCGCGACAACATGCTGCTGTCCTGGATGCACGCGCGCCTCATGTTCGAGTTCGTCCTCCGTTTGCCGGCCCTTGCGTGGCGGCGTTTTCGTGGCCTGCCACCATTTCAGCCATGACGGCCGCCACTTCGAATCGGGCCCTGCCCTGGACCGCCGAGATCGCGCTGCGCATGCGCCGCCTCTTTTTGCTGAAGCTGGTCGGCACCACCGCCTTCACCTGCATTTTCTTCGTCGCCTACTTTCATCTTTTGCGCCATCCGACCCAGCCGCCGATCACGATGCCGCTGACCGCGCTCGACCTGCTGATTCCGTTCCAGCCGTACACCCTGTTCGCTTACCTGTCGCTCTGGTTCTACATCGGCGTGGCGCCGGGCCTGCAGCGCAACTTCGCCGAGCTTGTCGTCTTCGGCCTGTGGGAGGCCGCGCTTTGCGTGACGGGCCTGGCCGTTTTCTATGTGTTCCCGACGGCGGTGCCCGCACTCACCTTCGACGTGTCGGGGTTTCCGGGCTTCGCGATGCTGCAGGGCGTCGACGCAGCCGGCAACGCCTTTCCGTCGATGCACGTGGCGGTTTCCATCTTCACCGCGGTGCATGTCGAAGACGTGTTGCGCCGTGCGCGCGTGCCCTGGGCGTTCCGCCTCGTCAACGTGCTCTGGTTCCTGGCCATTGCATGGTCGACCGTTGCAGTTCGGCAGCACGTTGTGCTCGACGTGATCGGGGGCGCTATGCTGGGCATGGCGTTCGCGCTGCCGTCGTTGCGCTGGCGACCCCGATCCGATGCGCCGATGGCCCGAGCCGACCCACTGCCAACCTCTCCAA
>JAQGMP010000040.1 GCA_028292285.1 Variovorax sp.
GTAGCGCGTCGGTATTGCTCCTTCCCATACCGGGCGAAGGCTGGGATGGGGGCACCGCCCTCACATCCCCCACACGCCCTCCATTCGCCAGCGTCCGATACCCGTTGGTCAGCGACAGCAACGACACCTCCGCGCTCCCCAGCGCCAGGCTGTACCCGTAGTAGTCCCCGCTCTGCTTCAACGGCACGCCCGCTGCGCGCAGTTGCCGCGCAAAGGCTTCCGGCGAGACCATCACCAGCGTGCGCACCGCGGGCACGTTGAGCGAAGCGGCGAGCGCGGTGCGCACCGACACCGGCCCCTTGAACTGGCGGTCGTAGTTCTGCGGAATGTAGAGCCCGCTGGCGGTGGCGATCTGCGCGGAAGAATCGTCGAGCAGCGACGCCGCGGTGAGCCGCCGCTCGGCCAGCGCTTCGGCATAGAGCAGCGGCTTCAAGGTGGAGCCCGGCTGGCGCTGCGCCGTCACGCCGTCGACCTCTGCCGCCTGACTCAAGACGCCTGATGAGCCGACCCATGCCAGCACATCGCCACTGGCGTTGTCGAGCACGACCAGCGCGCCGTCTTCGACATGGCGGCCACGCAGCTCGCGCAGGTGACGCTGCAGCGTAGCCAATGCAAAGCGCTGCAACGGCGCCCGCAAGGTCGTCGTGATCTCAACCCCCGTTGCAGCACCCCGTTCCCTCAACACCCGCCGCGCCAGATGCGGCGCAATCCCCTCGTTCGAATCGAACGCACGCTTCTGCAACGCCGCACTCGCGAACATGTCCATCGCCTCGCAATCCGCCTTGCCGCGCTCCGGCTCCATGACGCGCAGCACCTCGCAGGCCCGTTGCGCAACGATCGCCGGCTTGGCGTTGGGCGCCCGCACCAGCGCCGCAGCCACCGCGGCCTCGCGCGCGTCGAGCCCATGCGGCGCCTTGCCGAACAGCGTGCGCGACAGCGCGTCGATGCCGACGATCTCGCCGCGAAACGGCACGGTGTTGAGGTAAGCCTCGAGCACCTGGTCTTTGCGCCAGCTGCGTTCGAGCTGCGTCGCCGCCACGGTCTGCCCGACCTTCTGCGTGAAACTGCGCCCGCCGCCCGTCCGTCGCAAGTCGTCGTCGAGCAGGCCGGCGAGCTGCATGGTGATGGTGGAGGCACCGCGCGTGCGCGTGTTCCACACGTTGCCCCAGGCGGCCGACGACACCGCGCGCCAGTCGACGCCGCTGTGTTCGTAGAAGCGCTTGTCTTCGCTCAGCACCATCGCCGTGCGCAGCGCGGGCGACACGTCTTCCAGCGCGATCCATTGGCCGCGCCGCACGGTGGGATCGGTGCGTACGCGCTGAAGGAGTTCGCCTTGGCGATCGAGCACGGCGACGTCGGACGAGCGGAAGTCGCGCTTCACTGCGTCGAAGGTCGGCGCGGCCGAGGCCGTGCCGACGCACGCGGCCAGCAAGAGCAACGTCGCGAGCGGCCTTGCGAGGTTGCGCGGTGTGGGAGCGACAGGGCGGCGGGGCATCGTGGCAGGCGCAGGGAAAAAAGCGAAAAGAGAGGCGAGAAAAGCCGAAAAGAAGGGCGAGAAAAGAGGTCGACTGTAAGCGCGCCTGCGACCGCTTCCTACGGCAATCGCAGCCTCATCCGACAGCGCCGCAACGCCATCGTTTTACGGTGAAAGCACTTCAACCCGAACTGGAGGCTGCCATGCCAGCAAGCACTTCGAACAAAAAATGGTCGCAGCACGTGACCGAAACGAGCGACGCGATGGACCTGAAAGAAGGCGTCTTCAAGCGCGGCAGTGCATTGTCGATCGCCCGTTCGCTCAAGTCGTCGGCCGAGCACAGCCGCCGCCGCAAGACCGAGCCGTTTCGCTCCGCCATGTCGATGCTCAACTTCTACATCAACAGGGCCGGCAGTAGCTTGTCGGCGGCCCAGAAAAAGCGGCTCGAAGGCGCGAAAGACGCGCTGCGCAAGCTCTTCCACAAGCCACCGCGGGGCGCGGCGCGGCAGCAGCGCGGTTCAGCCTGAGCGCGCGGTCCATCAGGGCAAGCGCACGAAGACGAAGTTGCAGCTGCGGCCCGTCATACGTTGTCCCGTGCCCGAGGTCGGCGTGAATTTCGCCGTGACCGGGTAGGTAAACGACTTACCCTTGGGGCTCTTGCCGATCGCGTATTCCTGGAGGTTGACGACGCCGTCGAGGACCAACGCCGCACTGCCGTCCGCTCCGATCGGGCCGTGCAGGTACTGCCAGCCCGGCTCGCCTTCTGTCCCGCGAACGGCTTGCAGTTCGCCGTTCAAGATGCGGGTTGGAAAGACATAGTCGTAGCCCTTTGCACCTTCGCTCTGGCTGGTCGGCGGGCAACTGAGCGTCAGCCGCCAGTTGCCGTCGAAGGCGGTTGTCTGCGCTGCGGCCGGCAGGGCCGCGGCAAGCAGCGTGAGTGCGGCGATCGTGAGGGTGCGCATGACGGACTCCGGGTGCGTATCGACAAGGTCAGACAGCCTTCAAGGCAGCGTGGCGAATGAAGTTCTATCGGGTCGCCTCCAACATGGCGCCCATCTTCTGATGAATCAGGTTGATCGCCTTGAGCGGCCGCAGCATGACCTTGAACTCGACGATCTTTCCTTCGTCGTTCCACTTGATCATGTCGACGCCGTTGACGGCGATGCCATCGATATCCACCTGGAACTCCAGCACCGCGTCGCCCGGCCCCGTGACCTCCCTGACGTAGCGAAAGGTCTCGTTGAAAAACACGTTAAAGGCAGCCGACAGGTACTGCGCCGTGACCGCCTTGCCGGCTTGCGGCGTGTGGACCACGGGCGAATAAAAAACGACATCGTCCGCCAGCAAATCTTTCAGGCCTTTGGTGTTCCGGGTCTGCACGAGGTCGTGCCAGGTGGTGAGCGTCGGATGTGTTGTCGCTTGTGTCATTTGGAGCCCATGTAGTGTGCGATCGCGATGATGAAAGGCAGGACCAATTCAGGGACGAGGTAGCCAAGCCACACAGCCGCAGGTTTCGGCAAACCGACCTTGCTGATGGAAACGAGCCGGCCCACGCCGGCCAGCAGCACACCGAGCGCGATCAGGTAGACGAGGGTGCCTTGTTGGCGAATGGTGATGGCCGCCCACAGGCTGATGAGCCCGGTCGAGAAGTACACGCCCGCCATGAACCGATGAACGTTGTCCAGCCGCGGCGACGTATCCGGCTGGCCGAGAAACATCTGCAACGTACCGCCGAACATGGAGATTGCCGCGACGAGGAACAGGCAGACGCGGACGACGATCTGGCTGGTAAGAAGGGGGTCAATGGCGGTCATCGTCTGTGACCTTTCTAGATGGGTTTGCGTTCAGGGTCACTCGGCCAAACCCGGCCCTGTCCAATCAGAGCGCGTCGCTTTTCTCGCAATTGCAAACCGCCCCTCAGTAGGTAAAGCAAAGAGATCGCGTCTTCGCTGCCAAGGCCAAGTTCAAACATGGTGGTTGAGTCAAGATAGTGCAAAGAGATCGAGTTCAGCATTTCTTCAAGAGCAGTCAATCCGGTTTTTACAGCCTCCCGAGATGCTGGCGCCAAGGGCGTAACACCTTGACCAAGAGCCAGTCCAAGATCGCGATGTGCCAGTCTACGATTGCGCCAATCTCGCGCGAACTCGCACGCGGCAAGCGAGGCATTGGCAAGCGATTCGACGTTACCTCCAATGGAGCTGCCGGCAACCAAATGAGATAAATGGCGCACGCTTAAATT
>JAQGMP010000096.1 GCA_028292285.1 Variovorax sp.
CGGCCGGCTCCGCCAACACCGCCACCGCCACGACGGCGCCCACCGGCGGCGCACCGACCGCCGAGGTCACCCGGATCTTCATGAACAGCGTCGGCAGCGGCGCCTTGCCGCCGGACGATTTGCACTAGGTTGCCCAGACCGTTGCGCAGCGTACCGGCCTCAGCCAGCAAGACGCAGAGAAGCGTGTCTCGGACACCTACACGAACCTGCAGGCAATGATGCGCGACACGGAAACCGCCGCACGCGATGCGGCTGACAAGGCCAGAAAAACATCTGCGTACGCCACGCTCTGGATGTTCATCACGCTGCTGATCGGTGCCTTCGTCGCGAGCCTCGCGGCGACCTACGGTGGCCGCCGCCGCGACCTCGCAATCCACACACTCTGAAGGAGAAATACCATGCGTTCACTGCTCTTGCTCTTTTTGGGCGTGCCCATCCCGATCATCATTTTGATTGCCTTGTTCATTCGCTGAACCGGGTCTGCGAGGTGCACGAATGAACAATTCCACGACCGGCAGCGGCGATGGTTCGCGCCCCACCACCAGCGGCGGTGTCGATAACATCGGCGCCGGCGAAAAATTCACCGGCAAACACACGGCGGCCGGCGAAGACATCGGCGGTCCCGGCCCGCAAGAGAAGATGCAGGAGAAGCGCAAGGACGCCGAAGCGGCGAAGCACGACGACTCGTCCGCGTTCGATCTTCACGAGAATCCCGAGCCGGTGCCGAACACCGAACCCGGCACGCCGGCCCAGGTCATTTCTTCGTCCGATCCCTCCCGCCGGCCGTGACCGGCCGGGCGCGCGTCTGCGTCAGAACAGCCCGCACCCTGGGCGGCAAGGCCTCCCTCGATGATCGATTGGCACCTGCCGTTCGCGTGGTGGTGGATGCTGGCGCCGCTGGTCGCATGGCGCGTGCTGGTGCGCCTGCGCCGGCTGGTGGCACGTCAGCGGTATTCAAGACGCGTGCAGTACTTGCGGGCGGCAGGCCTCGGCATTCTGGTCATCGTCGTGGCGGTGATTGCCTACAGCGCCCACGCCGCGTTCATCGCGCTGGCCTGCGGGCTGATGGCGGGCGCGATCCTTGGCGGCATCGGCGTCCGGCTGACGACTTTCGATCCGTGCGAGGAAGGAATTTTCTTCCAGCCGAACCGCTTCCTCGGTTCTGCATTGGCCATCGTCTTGCTCGGCCGGATCGCCTGGCGGCTGTTCACCGGAACGGACGATCCGGGCGAGAGCCTGTCGGTGGCGGGCTTCGTGCGCAACGTGTCCACCATGCTGCTCTTCGGTCTGTTTTCTGCGCACTTCATCGTCTATGCGCTGGGTGTCATTTACTGGACGCGCCGGGACAGGCTGAGGCCGGGCCGGCCGCAAGTCGAAAAGCCGGGTGCTGAGTGATTCGGAATCGTCCTGCATCGAAACGCTCCAGCCGCCTGCCGAACGGATTGCGGCAGGCCGCAAGCTGCTGGACTGTCGAAAGAAAAGGGGACTCCCAGTGAACACCACCGACGAACCATTTGTGTACCGGGGCTGCAGTTTCATCTGCAGCGTCGAGCAGACCGACAACGGACTCTTCAAGCCGCACGTGCTGTACCGCTACGGCCTGCAAAACCTGGAGCGGTTCAGCTTGCCCGACGACACCGAGCCCTACGCCAGCGCCGCGGAAGCGCAGCGCCACGCGGAGCAGCAGGCCATGCGCTGGGTGCACGATCGCACCGGCGATGGGCGAGGGCAGTTCTGATGGCGACCGCCAGCCGAACGCTCTGGAAGGGCGCCATCACCTTCGGGCTGGTCCATATTCCCGTGGGCCTTCACACGGCAAGCATCGAGCAGGGCGTCGACTTCGACTGGCTCGACAAACGCAGCATGGACCCGGTGGGCTACAAGCGCATCAACAAGAAGACCGGCAAGGAGATCACGAAAGAGAACATCGTGAAGGGTGTCGAGTACGAAGACGGCAAGTACGTCGTCATCTCGCCCGACGAGATCGAGGCGGTCTACCCCCGTACCACGCAGACGATCGAGATCCAGCGCTTCATCGACGCCAACGACATCCCGTTCCTGTTCCTCGAACGGCCGTACTACGTCGCACCGATCAACAAGGGCCAGAAGGTCTACGCGCTGCTGCGCGAAGTGCTGTTGAAGACCGGCAAGGTCGGCCTCGCCAAGGTCGTCATCGCCACCAAGCAGCATCTGGCCGTGCTGGTGCCGTCCGGCAAGGCGCTGGTGCTCAACCTCTTGCGCTGGGGCGACGAGGTGAAGTCGCTCGACGGGCTCGACCTGCCCGCGGCCGGCATCAAGGGCGCCAGCATCAGCGCGGCCGAAATGAAGATGGCCGAGCAGCTGGTGAAGGACATGTCGGGCACCTGGAAGCCGGAGGACTTCAAGGACGAGTTCAAGCACGAGGTCATGAAGCTCGTCGACAAGAAGGTCAAGGCCGGCGACACCGAGACGGTGATCCAGCCCGAAGAAGAAGCGCCCGGCGACAGCGCCGAAGTCATCGATCTCACTGAACTGCTGCAGCGAAGTCTCAAGGGCAAGAAGGCCGCGGCGCCCGCCGGGAAGAAAGCGGCAGCGAAAAAAGCCGCATCCGGGAAGGCCGCGCCGGCTGCCCGACGAAAAGCCGCTTGAGAGGCCGCCCGAGAGGCCGCGGCCGTTGCCTTATTTCGGAAGCGACGAAGGCTCCCACGCATCCTGCGTGGTGCCGATCAACTGCTTCAGGTCGGTCCATGTCCTGGCGCGCGGCACGCTCGGCGCACCCGTGACGGCGGCCTGGGCGAACAGGACCATGCGCTCGCGGAGGTAATTCAAGTCCGACTGCGGCCAGGTCTCGATCGAGTGCGGTCCCCGCGCCACCACGATTTCCTTCAAGCCGGTGATGCGGTCGTAAGCGGCGATCGTGCCTTCCACCGTTTCGGCACGGTCCCACAGCCCCTTGCCGAAGAAGGCG
>JAQGMP010000097.1 GCA_028292285.1 Variovorax sp.
TCTTCTTGCGCCTTGATCCAGAGCAGCGTGGCATCGGCCTTGGCCTGCGCCAGGTCGGCGCCTTCGGCCTTCCATTGCGGCCACAGCTTTTGTGTTTCGGACAGCCACGAGGGCTTGGGCAGGCTGCCGGCGATGGTCGAGGCGAAGAGGGTGCGTGGCATGGAATGATCCGTGAAAATCGTCAATCAACAACATCAGGAGATTCGCATGAAATCCATTCATCGGGCAACGATGCTTGCCCTCGGAGCGGTCGCTGTCGTGGCGGCGCAAGGCACGCTGCAAGTGGCGTCCGCGGCAGGTGCCTGGCCCAGCAAACCGATCCGGCTCGTGGTGCCGTTTTCGGCCGGCGGTGCCAACGACCTCATGGCGCGGGCCGCGGCCGAAGGCGCATCGAAGGCGCTGGGCCAGCCCGTCATCGTCGACAACAAGCCGGGCGCCGGCACGACGCTGGGCGCCGACGTCGTCGCCAAGAGCGCGCCCGACGGCTACACGTTCCTGGTGAGCGCGGCGGGCGTGATCTCCAATGGCATGATCAAGAAGACGATGCCGTACAAGGACGAAGCGCTGGTGCCGGTCGCGATGATCGGCCTCGCGCCCTCGGTGATCGTGGTGCCCGCCACCGCGCCGTACGACAACCTGAAGGACTTCATCGCCGCGTCGAAGAAAACGCCGAACGGCTTTCATTGGTCGACCGCGGGCACCGGCAGCACGCCGCACTTCGTCGAAGGGCTGCTCGAAACCAAATACGGCGCCAAGCTCGACGTGGTGCCGTACAAGAGCGGGTCCGAGTCGATCACCGCCGTGCTGGGCAGCCAGGTCGAAGCGACCTCGGAGGCCAGCATCGTGGTGCTGCCGTACATCAAGAGCGGCAAGCTCAAGGCACTGGCGGACACCTGGACGCAACGCATCTCCGCTTACCCCGACCTGAAGACGGCCACGGAGCAAGGCTTTCCGGACATCAAGATCGCGCACTGGGCCGGCGTTCATGCGCCGCGCGGCACGCCCGACGCGATTCTCGACAAGATGGCGGCCGCCGTCGACGCCGCCATGAAAGACGCGACCACGGTGGAGCGCCTGAAGGGCATGGGCATCGAGCCGATCGGCGGCACGCGGGCCTCGTTCGTCAAGTTCGTTTCCGAGGAGCGGGCACGGTTGGGCGGCGTGGTGAAGGCGACCGGCATGAAGGAAGACTGACCCCATCCGACCCTCGCGATCGGTTCGAACAATGTCAACAGCGCGTTTAACGGTGCGATTTCAGGCGTCCATTGTTTCCATAACGCGAACACCGAGGTTCTTTTGCTGAGGGTTTTTACTTAGTCATTCGGTTCAAAATTCGTAGCAACAGATCGGCACAGCAGCCGGTCTGGGTGAACAGGGCCCCGAGCGAGGAGGCCGCCTCCGACGAGGCGGGTACTCATTCAAGACCGGTTCGAAATCATCCAAACGTATTTGAAGGAAACTGAAATGACTGTCTCGAAACTCCTCTCCGCCATTGCCCTCGCCGTGATCGCCGCTTCGGGCGCTGCCCACGCTGAAACGTACCAAGGCGTCGCCACCGTGAATTCGCAGCAAAGCCGCGAAGCCATCAACGGCCAGGCCGTGGTCGCTGCCCGCAGCGGCAACCTCTATGGCGACGTCGCCGGTGAAGGCGTCGTGCAACTCAAGGGTCGCTCGATCGACCGCGCCATCGTCCGTGCCGAAGCCGTCGAAACGGCGCAAGCGCCCAACCAGAACCTGGACCGCAAAGCCTTCGTGAACAGCGTCGTGCCTTCGCAGTACAACATCCAGCGCACGAACACGCGCCAAGCCGGCCTGTAAGCCGACGCGCTCCATTGCGCCTCTTGGCGCGATTTGAAAATAGCGGCGCTTAGCGGCCGCTATTTTTTTGCATCGCGCCGAAAGCAATCCGGCGAGTGATCGTTGACCACGCCCGTGGCCTGCAGCCACGCGTAGACGATGACCGGCCCGACGAACTTGAAGCCGCGCTTCTTGAGCTCGAACGACATCCGCTCCGACAGCTCGCTCTTGACCAGTCTTTCCGACCCCGTGCTGCGAATCGGCTTGCCGCCGGCCATGCCCCAGACGAATTCCGAAAAATCTTCGCCCGACGCCTGCATCGCCAGATAGGCCTTGGCGCCGCCGATGGTCGCCAGGATCTTGGCCCGCGCGCGGACGATGCCGGCGTCCTGCATCAGCCGCTCCACGTCGGCGTCGTCGAAGCGTGCGACCTTCTTCGGATCGAAGTTCTTGAACGCCTTGCGGAACGCATCTCGCTTGCGAAGGATGGTGAGCCACGACAGGCCGGCCTGAAAGCCGTCGAGCATCAGCTTTTCCCACAGTGCGCGGCTGTCGTGCTCCGGCACGCCCCATTCGGCGTCGTGGTACGACTGCAGCAGCGGATCGGTTTCGGCCCAGGCGCAGCGGCGCTTTGCTGTCGCGTTCGCTTGAGACTTTGCCGCCGTCACGGCCGTCCCTGTGCGGCGAGCACTGCCTTGAGCCGGCGCACCTCGTGCTGCAGATCGAGGATCAGCGCCGCGGCATCGAGTCCAACGCCGAAGTCGCGCTCCAGCCGCCGCGCTTCGAGCGCATGTTGCAACGCGGCGCTGTGAAAGCGCCAATCGTCCGTGCGCGCCGGCACAGGCGCTTCGACTTCGACGATGCCGACTTCGACCAGCTGGACGACCCAATCGATCTCAGCGCCGACCGCGTGCGCGAGTTCGCTCGCCGCCAGCGGTCGTGCACCGCCGATCGCGGTGGAGGAGGTGGTGACGGTGTGCGTGGTGATGGTGTAGCTGGCCATGCTCAGTCTCCCGAAATGCCGAGGTGGCGGCGTGGATCGAAAGGCGCCGCCTTGGCGAGTTGTTCGTAGGCCTGGCGCGCTGCATCGGTATCGGCCGGTGGCAAGGCGATCTCGAGCAACAGGTAGAGATTGCCCGGAGGCTTGCCCGGCAGGCCGCGCTCTTTCAGCCGCAGCTTGAGGCCATTGCGCGCGTTGCGCGGCACCGTCACTTCGACCACGCCGCCGCCGGGTGTCGGCACCTTGACTTGCGCACCCAGCGCGGCCTCGGTCGGCGTCACCGGCAGCGTCATGTACAGGTCGCGCTCTTCGATGCGGTAGAGCTTGTGCGGCGCAATGCGCACTTCGAGGTACAGGTCGCCGGCGGGCTCGCCGCCCTGGCCGGGCATGCCGTGGCCCGTCAGGCGGATGAATTGGCCGGGATGCACGCCGGCCGGAATCTTCACGCTCAGCGTGCGATTGACGAAAGCCGGTTGCCCCTGCGCATCGGTATCGAGTGCGCGCAGGGTGATCTCGCGCTCGGCGCCGTTGAGTGCGTCCTCGAGCGAAATCTCGATGGCCGCGTGATGGTCCTCGCCGCGGGCGCGGTGGTTGCGGCGCTCGGCACCGCGCCGTTCTGCGGTCCCGAACATCGATGAAAAGAACTCGCTGAAATCGGCATGGTCGGCCGGGCCCTGATGGGGCCCGCGGTGGAACTCGAAGCCTTCGTCCCATCCCGGCGGCGGCTGGAAATCACCGCCCGCACCGGGACCGCCCGCGCGGCCACCCGTGCCTTCACCCCGTGCGACGCGTGCGGCGAGCGCGTCGTACGCAGCGCGCTTTTCCCTGTCGCGCAGTACGTCGTTGGCCTCGTTGATGTCGCGCATGCGGGCTTCGGCGTCGGCTTCCTTGCTGACGTCGGGGTGGTACTTGCGTGCCAGCTTGCGGTAGGCCTTGCGCACCTCGTCTTCCGACGCGGTGGACGCGAGGCCGAGTGCTTTGTAGTAGTCCTTGAATTCCATGAGGTGTTCGTGTGCAGCGCCGGGCGATCAGGCAATGGCGGCGCCGCCGTCGATGTTTTGCGCCAGCGCCCGAGCGGTCCATTTGGCGCCCGTTCGTTCGAACTTCAATGGCTGCGCATTGCCGAGCACGTCGGGCCCGATCTGCACACCGAGCAGCGCGGCCAGTACGTACAGCGTGCCGCCGTGCGCCACCACCAGCACGGGCGCCGGTTCGGCCAGCGCCGCGGC
>JAQGMP010000109.1 GCA_028292285.1 Variovorax sp.
CAGCTGGCGTCAAGCTCGACTACGTTCTCGAAATCGATGTCCCGTTTTCGGACATCATCGACCGCATGAGCGGCCGCAGATCACACCCGGCGTCGGGCCGCATCTACCACGTCAAGTTCAATCCGCCGAAGCGCGACGGCCACGACGACGTCACCGGTGAAGAACTGATCCAGCGCGAGGACGACAAGGAAGAAACCGTCCGCAAGCGGCTCGATGTCTACAGCGAGCAAACACGCCCTCTGGTGGACTACTACGCGACCTGGGCCAAGGCCGACCCGGCCGCGGCGCCGAAATATCGCGCCATCAGCGGCGTGGGCTCGGTGGACGAAATCACCCAACGCGCGTTGACGGCCTTGAGCAACTGAGGTTGTTCCGGGGCAAGCGAAGAAGTCGCCGCGGCGACTTTTTTTGTGCCCGCTGAACTCAAGCCGCCGGCGGCAACGTCCGCATCAGGGCGAGCATCAACGCGATGCGCGCTTTCACAGGGGATAGGCCTCCGGCGTCAGGAAATCGGTCGTCGCCGCGCGGCAAAATGTGGCCGTCGACGCAGCGCGTGGCTCGGCAAATCTCAATGCCCGCCGCCCGAGCTCGGGAGGCAGCCGCTTCGATAGCGTGATGGAGCGTGCCATTGCCGGTCGCGGCGAGCACGAGGCCGCGCAATGGTCCGGCAGCGTCGACCGTGCTTTGCGCCATCAGCGCGTCGATGATCGAGCCGCTCGCCCCTGCGTGGCTCATGACGATCTCGACGCGCGGCCAAACAGCGTCGCCGGTCACGGCCTCGGGCACGAGCCTGGAAGGCGCGGCCGGCCAGTCGCGGACGCTGCGCACAGCGCCCTCTTCCACATAGCCGACGGCGCCCGCGTCGCCCGAGGCAAAGGCGTCGAGCCGGTAGGTGTGCACTTTCTGAACGTCGACCGCGCTGTGCACGGTACCGGCACAAACCACGGTCACACCGCGAGAGCCCCCGGTCGCCGCGACGACGATCGCATCGCGCACGTTCTGCGGGCCATCGGGCGCCAGTGCGGTGGCCGGGCGCATTGCGCAGGTCAGCACAACGGGCTTCTGTGCGCTCAATACCGAATGCAGAAAAAACGCCGTCTCTTCGAGCGTGTCGGTGCCGTGAGTGATCACGATGCCGACCACGTCGGGCGCGTCCAGCCAATGGATGCATCGGCGCGCCAGCTGCCGCCAGACATCGAAGCTCATGTCCTTGCTGTCAAGTTGCGCCACTTGCTCGGCGACCAGCGTCACGCCCGGTGGCGCGTCGATGCCCGTCAGCAAATTCGCGACGTCCACCTCGCCCGCGGTGTAGCCGATGTTGTCTCCGGCCGATGCCGCCCGGCCGGCAATGGTGCCGCCGGTGCCCAGTACCACCACGCGCCGCAATTCAGGGGCTGCTGCTTTCATCATCGCTTGCAAACTTTGGGAAACTGTTTAAAAATACAGCTACTGGATATTCAACCAGTGCCGCAAGGAGTGCACCATGCAGTTCGCAGTGAAGCTTACCGCCCGTCAGCAACAAATTCTGGACCTTATCCAGAGCGCCATCGCGCGCACCGGTGCGCCGCCAACGCGGGCCGAAATCGCCACCGAGCTCGGCTTCAAATCGGCCAATGCGGCTGAAGAACATCTGCAGGCACTGGCGCGCAAGGGCGTGATCGAGCTCATCAGCGGAACGTCTCGCGGCATTCGGCTCCGTGGCGATGCGTTGCGTTCGCTCAACGAGTCCCGCAACAACCAGTTTTCGCTGTCTCTGCCGGGCATGGCGCAATTGGCGCTGCCGCTCATCGGCCGGGTGGCGGCGGGGTCGCCGATCCTCGCGCAAGAGCACGTCGATCAGACCTACTACGTCGAGAACACGCTGTTCCAGCGACAACCCGATTACTTGCTTAAGGTGAAGGGAATGTCGATGCGCGACGCCGGCATCATGGACGGCGACTTGCTGGCAGTGCAGTCCACCAAAGAGGCGCGCAACGGGCAGATTGTCGTGGCGCGGCTTGGCGACGAGGTCACTGTCAAACGTCTTCGCCGGAACAAGCAGGTCATCGAACTGCATGCCGAAAATCCCGACTATCCGACCATCATCGTGCAGCCCGGCGAACCGTTCGAAATCGAAGGCCTCGCCGTCGGCCTCATCCGCAACACCATGCTGATGTGACGTAGCACCTTTTCTTGCGCGCGTTCAGCGCGCAAAACCGGCTGCGACAGGTGGCGGGCGTATGGCGAAGAGCCATCACCCTGGCACAGCCGTTCAAGCAATCCTGCCTGTGTTCAACCTCTGACTTACTTGGAGATCGCATGGGACTCGCTTTGCTTACTTTTTCTGATCTGTTTGCCGACTTGTGGACGCCATTGCAGTCGCTGGCCGACCGTTGGCTGCCGAACCGGGGGCTCGCCGCGTCCCCACGCAGAAACGCATCCGGCTTGCGCTACGTCGCAGTCAGGCCGTCATGCGGCCCACGTGCGGCGACGCCGAGTTGCGCGAGCGCTGCATCGCCTTCCCGCCCGTTGCGCGTGGTGCGCGTCGTCGACCCGCAAGAGCCCGGTCGTCGCACCAGCCGCATGGTGATTTCCGGTCGCATGGCAGACGTGTGCGCCGAGCTTGATCGACTGGCCGCGCTGGAGATGGCAGACACGCCCTGCGGGCATCGCCAACTCCACTGACGAACATTTCGTTGCTGCCTTGCACGGCGGCAACGACGTCATCGGCCTTCGAAGGCCGATGGCGCGAGGCACAATGGCACGCCATGAACATTGTGATCCTCGACGACTATCAGGACGCCGTGCGCAAGCTGCGCTGCGCCGCCAAACTCGACGCCTATGCGGCCAAGGTCTACACGAACACGGTCAAGGGTATAGGGCAGCTTTCGGTGCGCCTGAAAGACGCCGACGTGATCGTGCTCATCCGCGAACGAACGCAGATCTCTCGGCAGTTGGTCGAGAAGCTTCCCAAGCTCAAGTTAATCTCGCAGACCGGCCGCGTCGGCAGCCACATCGACGTGACGGCCTGCAGCGAGCAAGGCATTGCCGTCGCCGAGGGCTCCGGGTCCCCGCTGGCGCCCGCCGAGTTGACGTGGGCGCTGATCATGTCGGCGATGCGACGCTTGCCGCAGTACATCAGCAATCTGAAGCATGGTGCCTGGCAGCAGTCGGGGCTCAAATCGGCATCGATGCCGGCCAATTTCGGCCTCGGTTCGGTGTTGAAAGGCAAGACGCTCGGTATCTGGGGCTACGGCCGGATCGGCCAACTGGTCGCCCGGTACGGCCAGGCATTCGGCATGCAGGTCGTGATCTGGGGACGGGAGGCCAGTTGCGCCAAGGCGCGCTCCGACGGCTTTCAAGTGGCACCGAGCCGGGAAGCTTTTTTCATGGCTGCCGACGTGCTTTCGGTCCATTTGCGGCTCAACGAAGAAACCCGCGGCGCCGTCACGCTCGAAGACTTGTCGCGCATGAAGCCGACAGCGCTTTTCGTCAACACTTCGCGGGCGGAACTGGTCGAACCCGACGCCTTGCTGGCCGCGCTCAACCGCGGCCGGCCGGGGTTGGCCGCGATCGACGTTTTCGAAAGCGAACCGCCACTGCAAGGCCATGCTTTGCTGCGGCTGGAAAATTGCATTTGCACGCCGCACATCGGGTACGTCGAGCAGGACAGCTACGAGCTCTACGTCGGTCAGGCTTTCGACAACGTCGTGAGCTTTATCAAGGGCAATCCGACCAACATCGTGAACCCGGGGGCGCTGCAGGTTCGTCGTTGACATCGGCGACGGTGCTGCGGCCGCCGCTTTCCGGACGCGCTAAGGGACGCCGCTCGCCGAGGACCTGACGGCCCCAACTCAGCGCTTGGTATCCGGCAGCTTCTTTGGCGCGATTTCAGCTTCGGTCGCCGGATCGAACAAGTCGAAGTCGATGATGTTCGGGTCTTTTTCTGACGCAGCCTCGGGGACCGGCGCTTCGATCGGTGCCGGCATCGTTTC
>JAQGMP010000114.1 GCA_028292285.1 Variovorax sp.
CACCCGTGGCATCGTCGAACACGAAGACCGGCAAGTCGTCGCTGCGCTGGCGCAACTCGGCGATCACCTCGGCCCGCGTGCCGGCCGCAATGCGCCTGGAGTCCGCGAACGCCGTGAGGGTGGAAAAATCGGTGAGGGGTGACATGGCCGCGAATTCTACCCGGGCAAAACGAAGGTTTCAATCTACCCGGGTAAAATTTTAATCTCTAAAGAAAGCCGGAAAGAGAGCCGGCCCGCCGGTTTGGGCAGAATCGGCGCCATGACTGAACTTCCCGGTGTGACGGTGTGCGAGGGCTGCGATGCGGTCTATCGGCACGCGACCCTGCGGCGCCGCGAGGTGGCGCGCTGCCAGCGCTGTGGTACCGAACTGGCCCGCAACGCCGGCGAGCAAAAGCGCCGCATCCTTCCGCTGACGGTCGCGAGCCTCATTCTTTTCGCCATCGCCAACCTGTTTCCGATCGTCGAGATCGAGTTGCAGGGCCGCCGCAGCCAGACCACGCTCTTCGGTGCGGTGGTCGCGCTGACCGGGGAAGGCATGTCGCCGGTCGCACTGCTCGTGCTCGCGACCACGCTGCTCTTCCCGCTGATGCAGCTGATGATCCTGTTCTATCTGCTGGTGCCGCTCACGCGCGGCGCGCGGCCGCCCGGCTTCGCGCTGCTGATCCGGGTGCTGCAGTCGCTCCGGCCCTGGGGAATGATCGAAGTGTTCTTGCTCGGCGTGCTGGTCGCCATCGTCAAGCTGTCGGGCATGGCGACGGTGGTCGCCGGTCCGGCGCTGTGGGCCTTCGTCGGCCTCACGGTGCTGCTGACCTCGGTGGTGTCGTTCGATCCGCGCACCTTTTGGGAAATGGCGTTCAAACAGCCGGCCTTCAAGCATCCGCCGGAGCAGCCATCTTGAAAGTGTTCGATTCGCTCAACGCTTTCGGCGCGCGGGTGGCCGGCCTGGCCGGCAGCGCGTCGACCCACACGCCGGTCGACGAAGGCAGCGGCACGCTGGCCACCGCGGCCGAACTCGGCTTGCGCGAGTGCCATCACTGCGGCACCGTCTGGCAGCAGGCGCACGACGGTGAGCCGTGCGGCCGCTGCGGCACGCACCTGCGCACGCGCAAGCCCGACAGCATCCGCCGCACCTGGGCGCTGCTGATCGCTGCAGCGGTGATGTACCTGCCTGCCAACATGCTGCCGGTGATGATCACCACCAGCCTTTTCGGGACGCAGCAAGACACCATCCTGAGCGGCATCATCTACTTCTGGGTGTCGGGCTCCTACGGGCTCGCAGCGCTGATCTTTACGGCGAGCTTCCTGGTGCCGCTGTTCAAATTGGCGGCATTGTTTTTGCTCACCATCACGGCCCAGCGGCGCAGCGAATGGCGCCAGCTCGAGAGAGCCAGGCTCTATCACGTGCTGGAAATCATCGGCCGCTGGTCCATGCTCGACGTCTTCGTGGTGTCGTTGCTGGCCGGATTGGTGCGCATCCAGGGCTTTGCAGAAGTGACGGCGGGCGTCGGCATCGGTGCTTTTGCCGCAGTGGTCGTGCTGACCATGCTGGCGTCTATCACCTTCGATCCGCGGCTGATCTGGGATGCCAAAAGAAAGTCGAATGAATGAGTGCAATGAATGAGTGAAGAGCGAAGCCAGGAGGCCGCACCGGCACCGGTGCCCGCACCGAATGTTCCCGGCGTGCCTGACGTCCCCGCGCCCCGGGTGGTGCGGCGCCGCGATTGGGTGCCCTCGCTGATCTGGTTGATTCCGATCGTCGCCGCGCTGATCGGCATCACGCTGATCGCCCGCATCCTGTGGGACCGCGGGCCCGAAGTGGTGCTGACCTTCAAGACCGCCGACGGGCTCGAGGCCGGCAAGACCGCCGTCAAGTACAAGGACGTGCAGATCGGCATGGTCGAGCGCATCCGGCTGGCGAGCGACCGCTCGCACGTGCGCGTGCGCGTGCAGCTCAACAAGGAAGCCGATGGCTTCACCGCCGAAGACACGCGCTACTGGGTGGTGCGGCCACGGCTCGACACCTCGGGCATCTCCGGGTTGGGAACCTTGCTGTCGGGCGCCTACATCGGCGTCGACGCCGGCGTGTCGAAAGAATCCAGCGGCGAGTTCGCCGGGCTCGAAGTGCCGCCGATCATCACGCGCGACACCAGCGGCACGCAATACCAGTTGCGCGCACATGACATCGGCTCGCTCGACATCGGCTCTCCGGTGTACTTCCGGCGCGTCAAGGTCGGGCAGATCGCTTCGTTCGATCTCGATGGCGATGGCCGCGGCGTGACGCTGCGTGTTTTTATCAATTCGCCGTACGACAAGTTCGTCGGGGTCAACACGCGTTTCTGGCATGCCAGCGGCATCGACGCGCAACTGAGCGCCAGCGGCTTCACGCTGCGCACGCAATCGCTCGCCACCATCCTGCTCGGCGGCATCGCGTTTCAGGCGCCCGACGATACGCAGGGGCCGGTCGCCAGGAGCGATACGGCCTTTGCGCTGGCCGAAGACGAGCAGACCGCCATGAAGGAACCCGATGGTCCGTCGCAGAACCTGTTGATGTACTTCAACCAGTCGGTGCGCGGCCTGTCGCCGGGCGCCCCGGTGGACTTTCGCGGCATCACGATCGGCGAGGTCAAGTCGCTGGGCGTGCAGTTCGATCGCGCGGAGCGCGCGTTCCTGATGCCGGTGCTGGTCACGGTCTACCCCGACCGGCTGCGGCGGGCCGACGGCGCCCGCGATGTACCCGAACAGCAGGCCGAGCGCCGCGAGCGGGTCTCGGCGCTGATCTCCCGCGGCCTGCGGGCCCAGCTGCGCACCGGCAACTTGCTGACCGGGCAGGTCTACGTCGCGCTCGACTTCTTCCCGAAAGAAAAGCCGATCAAGGTCGACATGACCAAAAACCCGATCGAGGTGCCGACGGTCGCCAACAGCCTGGACGAGATCCAGAACCAGGTGCAGGAGATCGCGACCAAGCTCAACAAGATTCCGTACGAGGAAATCGCCGGCGACCTGCGCAAGACCCTGGCCACGCTCGACAAGACCCTGAAGAGCGCCGAGACCACCGTGAACACCATCAACAACGACGTCACGCCCGAGATCACGGCGGCCATGAAGGACGCACGCAAGACCTTGAACAGCGCCGAGCGCACATTGGCCGATGACTCGCCTTTGCAGACCGACGTGAGGCAAACGCTGCAGGAGCTGACGCGCGCCGCCGGTTCGATCCGCGTGCTGACGGACTACCTCGAACGCCACCCCGAGTCACTGTTGCGCGGCAAACCGGACGACAAGAAATGAAACGTTTTTCTGCAGCTGCGCTGGTTGCGCTGACCGCACTCGCCGTGGCCGGCTGCGCGAGCAAGCCGACGATGTACTACACGCTGGCAAATTCGGGCAACGCGAGCAATGCACCCGCGCAAAGCAACGGCGCCGTGCCGCTCTACATCGAGCTGGCACCGCTGTCGTTGCCCGAGCGCCTGGCGCGGCCGCAGATGGTCGTGCGGCAGAACGGCGACGCCAGCGCGCAGGTCGAGGTGCTCGAGCAGCATCGGTGGGCCTCGTCTTTCGAAGACGAATTGCGTGATGCGTTGTCGAGCGGCGTGGCGAGTCGGCTCGGTGCCTTCGACGCGAGCAAGGGGGGACGCCAGACGTCGCAGCCGGTCTACCGCATCGCGGTGCAGGTTCGCCGCTTCGATGCCATCGAGGGAACGCGCGTCGACGGCGGCTTCAGCTGGACCGTGAAGCGCTCCGACGAAACCGTGCCCACGGCCTGCAGCTTCGACACGAGTGAGCCGGTCGGGCCCGGCATCGACGCGGTGGCGCAGGGGGCGCGGCGCGTTACCGCGACGGCGGCTTCGGCCATTGCGCGCAGCGTGACGGCGGCCGGAGCCAAGCCCGGCGGTGCTTGCGGCTGATCGCCGCCAGCCCTCAAGGCGCCTCGACGACGACGCGGCCCGTCATGTACGGGTGCACCGAACACACGTAGTCGTAGCTTCCTGGTTTGTCGAACTTGCGGCTGAAGTCTGCCTTCGGGAGCATCAGCGGGGCGCCGGTCGCGCCGTCCTTGAATTGCACGCCGTGCGGCGCGCCGTCGTCGTTGCGCCAGTTCACGCTCTGACCCGCCGCGACGGCGATCTCGGCTGGCATGAAAGCAAAATTCGCGATGGAGACCCGGGCAGCACCCTTGGCCGCATGGTCCGCCGCCGAGACGTGTTGCACCGCGATCTTGCGCGGCGCATTGCCGACCGCCACCGTGCGCATCTGTCCGCTCGCGATGTCGACGATGCTGACCGTGTTGTCGCCTTCGTTGCTCACTACCAGGCGCCGGCCTTCGGGCGTGATGTCGAGCCAGTGCGGCTGCTTGCCCACCGCGATCTTGCGGTCGACGGTGTTCGTGGCCGGATCGAAAAACTCGACCTCGCCAGGCCCTTGCACCACCGCGACGCCTCGCGCCTGTCCGGCGAAGACCTGCGCCACATGCGGCGAGACACCCGTGGGGATCTGCCCCACGATGCGGTTGGCCGCGCTGTCGATCACCTGCACGGCCGCGAGGCCGGCGAGCGTCAGGTAGAGCGTCTTGCCGTCGGGGCCGAACTCCAGGTCACGCGGCGGCTTGTCCAGCGCGATGGTGCCGACCACCTTGCGCGCGGCCAGGTCGACGATGACCACAGAGAACTTGCCCGGTTCTTGCGAGGCCACGTAAGCTTGCGTGCCGTCCGGACGCACCGCGATCGTGTGCGGCTTCGGCACGGGCACGGTCGCCGCAACGCTGGCGGAAGCGACATCGATGAATGCGACGAGGTCCGCTCCGTTGACCGCGGCGAGCACCGTTTTGCCGCCCGGCACCACAGCCAGGCCTTGCGGTCCGCTGCCGACTTCGACGGTTCGGCTCACGCGATCGGTGGCCGTATCGATCACGCTGATCGACGAAGCGCTCGAACCGCTGACGAAGACGCTGGCGCCGCCGGGCGTGACCACCATGCCGTCCGGGCCTGCGGCCACCGGCAGCGTGGCGCTGACCTGGCCCTGATCGATATCGACCACGCTGACCGTGCTGTCCTTGAAATTTCCGACGTAGGCCTTGGGGCCGGCGGCCCAGGCGCCGACGGTCGCCGAAGCGAACGCAGCGACACACAGCGCGCACAGGCCACGCAGGATGGTGGAGGTGCGGGGAAAGGGTAAAGAAGGAAGTTGCATGCGAAGACTCCAGAGGACGATGGTCGTCTCTGCATGACGCGACTCGCGCTGTTCGCATTCCCGCTTCGAGTCGATGCCAGTGCGCTTCGCAGGGGATTGGAATAAAAAGAGCGTCTGCAACGTCATGTACGCAGAGAGCCGCCGTTGACCTCATTTGATCGATCATTCGAAACGGCCGTCATGCCCCACCTGCATGCGGCGTACAACCTTGCGCGCTGGCTCTTGCGCGACGACCGCAACGCCGAAGACGCAGTGCAGGAGGCCTGCTTGCGAGCCTTTCGTTTTTTCAAGGATGTGCGCAACGACGACGTCCGGCCCTGGCTGCTCGGCATCGTGCGCAATGCTTGCTACGACTGGCTGCGGCAAAACCGCCACCTGGAAGACCAGGTCGAGTTCGACGAGGCGCTCGGCAGCGGTGCAACAGCGCCTGCCGGCGATGTTGGGTACGCCGATCCCCTTTCGATGCTCGATCAGAAAGCGAGAGCCGAGCGCATCAACCGGGCGATCGCGGCGCTGGCGCCGGCGTTTCGCGAGGTGATCGTGCTGCGGGAAATCGAGGAAATGCGCTACGAAGACATCGCACGCATCGCCGGCGTTCCGGTCGGCACGGTGATGTCGCGACTGTCTCGCGCCCGTGCCATGTTGCGGCACGCTTTACGGGAAGAGCGCCCTGTCACTCTGCATGAAAGGACATCCTGATGGAACAGCCCGGCGATGCCGCATTGAGCGAACTGATTCGCGGCCATGCCACCCGCCATGCGCCGTCCGAGGCATTGGCTGCACGCATTCGGGCCGCGCTGCCGGGCGCCGCATCGGCGCTGGAGCCGAAGCCGCGCGATTCGGTGCGCCCATCTCAGGAGCGGCGCGGCCCATGGCAACGATGGCTGGAGGCCGCCGCGCTGTACGGGGCGGGTGCGTTGACCGCCTGGGTGGCGGCGAGCGTTCTGTGGCTGGCGCCTGCGCCCGTGCTGCCCGATGTATTGCAGGACGAAGTCGTCGCGAGCCATGTGCGCTCGCTGCTGGCAGACCATCTGTCCGACGTTCGGTCCAGCGACCACCATACGGTCAAGCCGTGGTTTGCAGGCAAGCTGGATTTCTCCCCACCGGTGATCGATCTGGCGCCGGAGGGCTTCGCGTTGACGGGTGGCCGACTCGATTACCTCGACGGCAGGCCGGTGGCCGCGCTGGTCTACGCGCGGGGGCCGCATGTCATCAATCTCTTCGTTTGGCCCGCCGCGACGGGGCAGGGCATCTCCGTGCCGCGCTTCGCAACGGAACGCGGCTACAACGTGGCGCAATGGACGGCGGCGGGCATGCGCGCGTGGGCCGTGTCGGATGTTGACGCCGGCGAGCTGCGCGCCTTCGCCCAACTTGCCTCGGCGGCCATGGGACGCTGACGCGGCAAGGTTTTGAATCGGCAGGGCGCCAACCAGGCTCAGGCGCGCCAGAAGCGGCGCCAGCGCTGGCGGGCCGCCTCCTGAAGTGCCCGAATGGCTCGCCACGGAGCGCTTTCGCGGACCGAATACAGCACGCGGTTCTTCCAGGCCTTCCAGCGCGGGTACCAGCGCGCGAAAAGCGGGATGCGCATCAGCGACGTTTCGACCAGTTGGAAGATGCGCGCGACGATGGCGGTGCCGACCAGCTTGGCGCCCACCAGCACCGCGACGCCGCTCGCCGCATGGCCCTCGCTGAACAGGAACAGCGCCAGGATCTTGATCGGCAGCAGCGCCAGCACGGGCACGAAAAACGCCAGCAGCGCGCCCCACGGCGGCAGGTTGCGTACCTTGTCTTCCATGCGTGCCCACAGCGGCAAACGCGACAGGTGCCCGACCAGATTGGCGAGCGGTGTCCAGCCCCATTCTTCGAAGAGCAGCACCGGCACGAGGATGGCGGTCAGCAGCCCGCGCAGCACTTTTCTGAGCATGGACACGGGCGCGCCGGCAGCAGCCTGCGGTGGCGTGGCGGGCGGTGGCGTCGGAAGGGTCACGGAACCATTGTGGGCCCGCCGTGCTGCCGGGTCTGACAGGAAAAGCGCTATGGCAAACTTCTGCGCTTCATTCGAACGCGCTCCGGCCCGACCGGCGGCGCACGCTCAGGGACTTGTTCAGACATGCAAAAAATCATTCGCCAGCTCGCCGCCGAAATCAAGGTGGGCGAGCATCAGGTCAAGGCCGCGGTCGAGCTGCTCGATGGCGGGGCCACCGTGCCGTTCATCGCTCGCTATCGCAAAGAAGCCACCGACGGCCTCGACGACATCCAGCTGCGCGAACTCGAAGCGCGCCTGAGCTACCTGCGCGAGCTGGAAGACCGCCGCGCTGCGGTGCTGAAAGCCATCGACGAGCAAGGCAAGCTGACGCCCGAACTGCGCGCCGCCATCGAGTTCGCGCCGACCAAGCAGGAGCTGGAAGATCTGTACCTGCCGTTCAAGCAGAAGCGCCGTACCAAGGGCCAGATCGCGCGCGAGTTCGGCATCGAGCCGCTGGCCGACAGGCTGTTCGCCGATCCGACGCTCGACCCTGCGATCGAAGCGCAAGCGTTCTTGAAGCCCGCCACGACGCTCGACGATGGCAAGCCCGGCCCGGATTTTTCGACCGTGCCGGCGGTGCTCGACGGCGTGCGCGACATCCTGTCGGAACGCTGGGCCGAAGACGCGGTGTTGGTACAGCGCCTACGCGAATGGCTCTGGAGCGAAGGCCTGTTCAAGTCGACGCTGATGGCGGGCAAGGACGAGAACAACGTCGACGTGTCCAAGTTTCGCGATTACTTTGCCTACGACGAACCGATCGGCCGGGTGCCGTCGCACCGCGCGCTGGCGGTCTTTCGCGGGCGCACGCTGGAGATGCTCGATGCCAAGCTGGTGTTGCCGATCGAACCGGAGCCCGGCAAGCCGTCGATCGCCGAAGGCAAGATCGCGCTGCATCTGGGGTGGAGCCACGCCGGCCGGCCCGCCGA
>JAQGMP010000124.1 GCA_028292285.1 Variovorax sp.
CAGCGGTCACGGCAAACCCGCGTTCTGCTCCGAGTCGGGACAGATAGGCCACCGACCCCTGCCGCGCCTTGCCGCACGAAAAGTTCTCACCGACGACGAGTTCCTGCAGGCCCAGTTGGCGGATCAAGACCGACGTCAGGAAGTCGTCGGCAGACTGCTGGCTGCGCTCATGATCGAAATGCAGGACCAGGCAGTAGTCCACTGCACCGGTGCCGGCAAGGAGCGCGATGCGATCCTCCAGGGTCGAAAGCATCTTCGGCCGGGTGTCCGGGCGGACGATGGCGCGCGGGTGCGGGTCGAAGGTCACCACGGCGGTCGGCACGCCACGCCGATCGCCTTTTTGCCGCAGCAGCGACAGGAGCTTTCTGTGGCCGCGGTGGACGCCGTCGAACATGCCGACGGAGACCACCGCGGCAGGCAGCTCGATGTGGTGCGCCTCGGTGATGACCCGCATGGCCGGCCTCAGATGGCCATGGTTCCGCTCAAGGACAGGTGCTCCTGGTGGCGGGCACCGTCCATGGCTTTGGCGTAGTCGGCAGTCGCTTTGTACTCGGTCTCGTCTTCCGCCACGGAGTCGATGCCGCAGACCTTCCGTGCGAGCTTGCCGTAAGTTCCTGATCCTGAAAACTCGGCACGCTGCATGGTCAGCATGCGGATGGTTTGCAGCGGTGTGCCGTTGAAGTTCTCGAACACGAAGAGGCGGCTTCCCCAGTCCGTCAGGAACAGGTCCCGGATCACGCGGCCGATGCGCAGGCGGTCTTTCGGCCTGCCCACGGGGCCGGTGTTCATCTTCTCGAACAAGGTGTTGAGCTTGGAGTCTTCCCATTGGTCTTCGGTCGCGAAGAGGAGCGCGCTGCGGCCCGACAGGTCCACGAGTTCGTAGATCATCTGCGAGAAGTTTTCGAGATACATCGCCCGGCCGAAGTCGTAGATGAGGATGTTCGGCTTGTAGAGGCCGCCCGGCGTCAGAAAGCCGAGCTCTTCGCTCGCGACCACATGGGCCAGCATCGCCTGGTGAAAGCCGATCAGCTTCGCCACGCGCGTCTGCACGGCCGGGATCTTGCTGGTGCCGATGTGCTCGGTGATCAGCACGGCAAGGCCGGCCATAAGTTCGGCACGAACCATCTGGCGAACGAGCGCGTGGTAATGGAGCCAGTCGAAGACCCGCTGCGGGTACAGCTTGGCATGCTCGGCGTTGCCAAGGTGAAAGACATGCGACCATGGAATGAACACGTTGTCGAACACCGTCATGCCGTCGAGTTCGTCGCCCTTGGACGCGAGCGGATGCTCGACGCTGTCTTCCTTGACGAGACTCTCGCGGCAGACCACCGACACACCCTTGGTGGCCAGGGGAACCGCGGCAAAAATGATTTGGTCACTGGGGATGCCGGGCCTAAAGAACACACCGATGTGCACCCAGTCGGCAAACGCGGTCCCGGTGGAGACAGCTTTCACGCCATCGACCACGATGCCCTTGTCGTTGCGTTCCACGACCCGCAAGCCAGGCGACCGCGCCTGCGCATCCGGAGTGGAGCGATCCATCTGCGGGTCGACGAAGTTCGGTGCGCAGTTGTGGTCGCGGTCGCGCACGAATTGCGTGAAATCGATGAGGTTCTGCGCCAGCGGCCGGCCTTCGGTGCCGATGGACTGCTTTTCCCACGGCGTCGGATCGTCCGTATACGTCGTGAGCACATAGTTGTTGACGTCGGGCGTCCGCGGAAACGATGCACCCATCAGTTCGCGCATCACGGTCTCGTGATAGCGGCGTTTGTGTTTGAGTTCTTCTTTCGTGTGATGGCCGAACCACATCATCGACCGCCGCTCGCCAGCGTCGTCCACGAACGTCATGACGTCGCGCAGATCCGGCCGGTGGTGCAGGTCGTAGAAATCGGCATGGCGCTGAGCGTAGTCGCGCGTTTTCGGATGGGTGGCGACGTTGTCGATCTTTTCATTTCCGACCCAGATGACGCGGCCGTCATTCAGGGAGTCGAGGTATTGCTTGCCGGTACGGAGCATGATTTTTCCTTGGTGAGTGGAGGAGCGGGACAGGGTGGGGCGGGAATCGATTCGTCAGTGCACTGCCGGTCGGGTCGTTGCATAGCTGCGCTTGCAATAGACGAGCGGATCGCGGTGCTCCTCGTTGTGCACCTTCGTTGCGAGAACGCGAGCGAGAAAGATGCTGTGGGTGCCGATCTCCTGGGCGCTGACGACGCGGCAATCCAGTGCGATGGTCGCTTCCCGGTTGTATGGCGCTCCTGTCGCGAGCGTGTGCCATTCGTCTGTCCGGAATCGCTCGATCATCGGGACCGCACCGACGCCGGCGAACAGGTCCGACACGGCGTGTTGACTCGCACTCAACCAGTTGACACAGAGAACGTCGTTTGCCTTGATGACTGCGTTGACATAGCTTCGGCGATTCATGCACACCAGTAGTGTCGGTGGTGTGTCGCACACGGATGCCACGGCGGAGCATGTGACTCCGGCCAGACCGCCGACGCCGTCCGTCGTCACGACGGTGACCGCGGTGACTGCGCGTGCCAGCGCGTTGCGGAACTCGGCGACGTCGATGCCGTCGTGGACTGTTGCACTCGATAACTCGGTTGTCATTTGCTGGCACTCCGTGGTGTGGATGAAGAGGGTTCGTCTTTGTCTTCCGCGAGTAGAAAAATGTAGATGCTGGCCGTTTGCGTGAATACGGGTGGTCCTGGAATAGTCACTATTCCCTGTAGAGACAGGGACAGAGACAGGGACATGCAAACTGTGACGGGCAAGCGCATCTATTCATGCGCAAATGCAATTCATTGGTGCGAATGTGCACTGGCGCGGGGCGCACCGTCCGGTGGCGCCATGCCCGGAATGCTGCAGACTCGAGAGAGTCAGGACTTGTCGGTGCGAAGAGTCTCGGCGGTGATCAGTCCCAGCCGTTTTGCGAGCCGCGCGAGGTTGCCGCGGTCCATGCCGAGCGCGCGCGCAGCGGCCGCCCTGTTCAGGCCATGGCGTTCGAGGGCCGCGCCCACGAGTTGGCGTTCCACGGCCGCCATGGCTTCGCGAAGCGTCTGGCCTGGCTGCAATGCGGCCGCGGGCGGTGCATCCGGAACGGGCGCTAGTTGTTGCATGCCGATCGCACCGATGCCGGCAGGGTGCAGGTCCAGGTCGTCCGTCAGAAGACTCAGGATGCGTGGCCGCTGCGGCTGCCGGCCGAGTGCTTTCAGCACGCTGCGACCCAGCAGGTGTTCGAGCTCGCGGACGTTGCCGGGCCAGTCGTATGCCAGCAGCGCGGCCTGAGCGCCAGGGTCGAGCCGCAAGCCGCCGAGGCCCAGACGTGAGCGGTTCTGTTCGAGGAAAAAGCCGCTGAGAAGCAACACGTCGCGGCCACGCTCGCGCAACGGCGGCACCAGCAGCGGATAGACGCTCAGCCGATGGTAGAAGTCGGCGCGCAGTCGGCCCGCTTTGACCTCCTCGGCCAGATTGCGGTTGCTGGCCGCGATCAGGCGCACGTCGACGTGGTGCTCGCGGTCGGAGCCGAGCCGCTGCAGCTGGCCGCTTTGCAGCACCCGCAGCAGCTTGGCCTGTACCGTCAACGGCAACTCGCCCACTTCGTCGAGGAAGAGCGTGCCGCCGTTGGCCAGCTCGAACTTGCCCGCCCGTTCTCCGATTGCGCCGGTGAAGGCGCCGCGCACGTGCCCGAAGAGTTCGCTCTCGACCAGTGTTTCGGGCAACGCAGCGCAGTTGAGACTGATCATCGGGCGCGACGCGCGCGGCGAGCTTGCGTGCAATGCCTCGGCGACCAGCTCCTTGCCGACGCCGGTCTCACCCTGGATCAAGACCGACAAGTCGCTGGCACTGACCAGCTCGATGTCTTTCTGCAGTTGCCGCATGGCAGGGCTGCGCCCGATAAGGCTTCGTGCGCGGGGCGCGGCGGCGAGCCGATAACTCTCGGCGCGCAGGCTTTCGTGCCGGACGCGCGACTCGAGCTGCGCGACGCGTTCGGCAACGCTGACGGTGGCCGCGGCAAGGCTGCTGAAAGACTGCAACGCTTGCAGATCGGTTTGCGAAAAACGCCCCACCGTCAAAGCGTCGAGTGTCAGCAGGCCCCAGGGCCGGTCGTCGAGCCGGATCACGCAGCCCACGCAATCGTGCACTGGCAGATCGCCGGCCACACCGTCGACAAGTCCGTCGTACGGATCGGGCAAGGGGCTGTCCGCCGGAAAGCGCAGCGGACCGTCGGCTGCCAGCAGCGCGGCAAACCGGGGGTGCTCGTCGACGCGAAAGCGCCGGCCCAGCGTGTCCTGGCTCAAGCCGTCGACGGCGAGCGGCAAGAGCGCCCCGCCCTCCAGCTGCAAGAGCGCCGCGGCATCGCATGGGAGCAAGAAGCGCAGCGCTTCGAGCAGCCGCCGATAGCGCTCGGCGCCTGGCAGTTCGCGCGCCATGTCGGCGATCAGCGGCACGATCGCCTGCAGCAAATGGGGTGATGTCATTTGGACACCATACACGTCGAAATGACTTCAGTCGACGGGTGTCGAAAAGACATCGCTCGCGTGCAAGTCATTGATCTATATGGCGGTGACGCCTGGAACGGCGATTGCGATGAGAAGGCATCTCCATCAATCGAAGATCTGACCATGCTCACCGTTCAACAGAAGTCCATCATCTCCGCCACCGTGCCGTTGCTCGAAACCGGCGGCGAGGCACTGACCACGCACTTTTACGAGATGCTGCTCGCAGAGCATCCGGAAGTCCGTCCAATGTTCAACCAGGCCAATCAGGCGAACGGCGAGCAGCCGCGTGCGCTGGCCAACGGCGTGCTCATGTACGCACGCAACATCGACCGGCTCGAGGCACTTGGCGATCTGGCAGCACAGATCGTCAACAAGCACGTCGCGCTGCAAGTGCTGCCCGAGCACTATCCGATCGTCGGGGGCTGCCTGCTCCGCGCGATCCGCGAGGTGCTCGGCGCCGAAATCGCGACCGACGAAGTCATCGCAGCCTGGGCCGCCGCCTACGGCCAGCTCGCCGACCTGCTGATCGGCACTGAAACGCAAATCTACGACAGCAAGGCCACGGCGCCCGGGGGCTGGCGCGGCGGCCGCGCGTTCAAGGTCGAGCGCAAGGAGGTCGAGAGCGGCGAGATCACGTCGTTCTACCTCGCACCCGCGGACGGCTTGCCTGTGCTCGACTTCGAGCCCGGCCAGTACGTCGGACTGCGGCTGAACGTCGACGGGCAGGATCTACGGCGCAACTACTCGCTCTCGGCCGCGCCGAACGGCAAGACATACCGCATCAGCGTCAAGCGCGAGCAGGGCGGCGTGGCGTCGAACCACCTGCACGACGCCGTGCATCCCGGCAGCCCGGTCGAGCTGTTTCCGCCTTCGGGTGGCTTCACGCTGAACGCCAACGCGCGCCCGCTGGTGCTGATCAGCGGCGGCGTCGGCATCACGCCGACTCTGGCGATGCTCGAAGCGGCGCTTTCGACTTCGCGCCTGGTGCACTTCATCCATTGCGCGCGTACGCGAAGCGTCCACGCGTTCCGCGACACCATCGACGCGCTGGCCCGCAAGCACCCGCAACTCGAACGCTTTTATTGCTATGACGAACTGCCCGACGCAACGCTCGGCGCGGTGCAAGAGGACGATGCGCCGCACGCGGTCGGCCGGCTCGACGTGCACAAGCTCGCGCAATGGCTGCCGCCCGGCACGCGCGACGTCGACGCCTACTTTCTCGGCCCCAAGCCATTCATGCAGCAAGTGAAGCGGGCGCTGCATACGCTGGGCGTGCCGGACCCGCAGATCCGGTATGAATTTTTCGGACCGGCATCGGCACTCGAATAGACTGCACAAGCTATGGACTTATGCTCGCCGCGGTTGCTGCGGCCGCGGCAGGGATGAGTCTCCGCAGGATCGCAGCACGCACCGGCCATTGGCAGCAGGCGCATACAAGGCATCGCGGCGATGGCGGCATAGGCTCGGGTCTGCTATCAGCTTCAAGAGCCTGCACATGATTCGATCCCCGGTGTCCGCCGCCACAGGGCTGTGATGGACAGCACGTTGCTCAGCCTGCTCGGCGCCTTCTTGCTGTCGATCATCGGTCTGTTCGTCTTCATATGGTCGATGCGCAAAGGGTTGCTTGTCGAGAACCCTCGCGCCGCATCGGTGATCTTCGCGCGCGGCGAGATCGGACAGGTCGACGATCCGGCGCTCGGCAATGCCGCGCAGGCCTCGATGCAAAGCCACGCCGCGGAACCGGACTCGCCGCGGCACGCGCCCGACGCAGCGGAACTTGGCGACCGCGTCGACGCCGACAGCTCGACGGCATTTCCGGTGTTCATGTTCATCGCCTTCGCCTGCGCGTGGCTGCTGGTCGGCTCGTTCGCGGGTCTGACCTCCTCGATCAAACTGCACGAGCCGGACTGGCTGGTGAATCAGGCCTGGATGACCTTCGGGCGGCTGCGCACGGTGCATCTCAATGCAGTGCTCTATGGCTGGATCAGCAACGCCGCGCTCGGCGTCGTGCTTTGGGTGCTGCCGCGTCTGCTGCGCACCCGGCTCATCGGCGGCATCTGGGCGATGCTCGGCGGAGCGCTCATCAACACCGGCATCGCCGGCGGCATCGGCGCTATCGCGGCCGGCTGGAGCGACGGCATGGAGTATCTGGAGATCCCGTGGCAGATCGCGATCTTCATCTTCATCGGCTTCGTGCTGGTGATCCTGCCCGTGCTCTTCACGCTGGTGAACCGCAAGGCGGAAGACCTCTACGTGAGCGTCTGGTACATGGTGTCGGCGCTGCTGTGGATCGCGCTGCTGTTCCTGGTGGCCAAGCTGCCTGGCGTACACACCGGCGTGCAGCAGGCCACCACCAACTGGTGGTATGGCCACAACGTGCTCGGGCTGTGGTTTACGCCGGTGAGTGTGGGCGCCATCTATTACTTTCTTCCGAAGGTCATCGGCCGGCCGGTGCGCTCGTACAACCTGTCCATCCTCGGCTTCTGGACACTGGCTTTCTTCTATGGCCAGGTCGGCGGCCATCACCTGATCGGCGGGCCGGTGCCCGGTTGGCTGACGACGCTGTCGATCGTCCAGAGCGTGATGATGGTCATACCGGTGGTCGCGTTCGGCATCAACATGTCGATGACCATGCGAGGGCGTGTCCGCCTCGCGCTCTATTCGCCCACGCTGCGCTTCATGATGTTCGGCGGCTTCATGTATCTGGCCTCGTCGCTGCAAGGTTCGTTCGAGGCGCTGCGCAGCATCAACCAGGTGACGCACTTCACCCACTACACGGTGGCGCATGCGCATCTCGGCGCCTATGGCTTCGTCACCATGGTGATGTTCGGCGCCATCTACTTCATGATGCCGCGCGTTCTCAACTGGGAGTGGCCGTATCCCAAGCTGATCACACTGCATTTCTGGCTCTCCGCAGTGGGCATCTGCATTTATTTCGGCGGGCTCAGCATCGGCGGCTGGCTGCAGGGCAAGGCGATGCTGGACGCGGCGCGGCCGTTCATGGACTCGGTGACGCTGACGCTGCCCTATCTGCAATCGCGCTCGGTGGGCGGCTCGCTGATGGTGTTGAGCCACCTGGTGTTCGTCGGGCACTTCCTTGCGATGTCATTGCGCTTCGGTCCGATGCGAACCGGCGCCGCATTGTTCTGGCAGCGGGGCCAGACTGCGGTAGCGGCCGGGGTCGCACATGCACAGTGATCTCAAGCTCACCGCGGGCGCCATGGTGGCGCTCGGGGTCGCAACGGCCGCGCTGGTGGTCATGCCTTATGTCGAGGTGCGCGACATCAGGCCCGCAGCTGCGCTCAAGCCCTACACCGCAGCCCAGTTGCGCGGACGCGAGGTCTACATCGCCAATGGCTGTGTGTACTGCCACACGCAGCAGCCACGCGATCGGAATTTCGGTCCCGACTTTTCGCGCGGCTGGGGCCGGGCCTCGGTGCCTGCCGACTACTACTACGACAAGCCGCATTTGCTGGGCAGCATGCGCACGGGTCCCGACCTCTTCAGCATCGGCGCGAGGCAGCCGAGCAAGGACTGGCACCTCGGCCACCTCTACCAGCCGCGGGCTTACGTGCCGGGTTCGATCATGCCGGCCTTTCCGTATCTCTTCATCGTGAAGGACGCGGCCGAAGAGGACGATCAGGTGGTCGCCGTACCGCGAGCCTACGGACCCAATATCGGCAAGGTCGTGATCGCCACGCCGGAGGCGCTCGACCTCGTGAAGTACTTGCAGGGACTGAACCATACCTACCCTGTGCTGCCCCCCGAACCGCGGCCGGAAGCCGTGCCAGGCAAGCCCTGACCGGCGCCGAGACATCATGCAAAACGAACCAGCGCCGAAGAGCGAACCCCAGCGCCGCGAGGGAGCCGATCCCTTCGAGCGCACCGAGCCCGTGCCGAGGATCGTTCTTGCCGCAACGCTCGCCGTGGTGCTGGCGGGCGTCGCATACATCCTGCTGTCGGAGTCTTTGGGGTCGGCGATCCTGGGCGACCGCCGAACCGTTGCCGACCTGCGCGGCGCAACGCCCAAGCCCGGACAAGTGGTCGACGGCAAGCAGGTCTTCGCGGCCAACTGCGTGGCCTGCCATCAGGCGACCGGCCTTGGACTGCCGGGCGTCTTTCCCCCGCTCGATGGATCCGAATGGGTCGCCGGCGACGAGCGCGTTGTCGTCAACATCCTGCTGCACGGCGTCACCGGACCGATCTCCGTCAAGGGCAACACCTTCTCCGGTGCAATGCCTTCGTTCGCACCATTGAGCGACGCGGAGCTTGCTGCGGTCGCAAGCCATGTGCGATCCGCCTGGTCCAACAAGTCGGCATCGATCGCGCCCGAGCTGTTCGAGAAGGAACGCAAGGCGAGCCCGCGCACGACGCCCTTCGCGGGCGGTGACGAACTCAATGCCCTGTCGACCAGGGCGCCCTGATGCGTCCGCCGGTTCGAGCACCGGCCGCACAACGCGGCGCGGCCATGCCGCTCGCTCGCACGGCGGTGGCCACTCTCCTGCTGGCCCTTCTTTCCTTTGCGGCCACGCAGTGGATCACGCACGACTTCCAGGTCTGGACCGCCGAAGGTGCGCGCCGGCTCGACGTTGCCCTGCATCCCGTGCCTGCGCCGAAAGTCGGCGTCGAGGGCCCGGCGATCGATGCTGGCAGCACGCTGCAGGATGTGCTGGCCCAGGGCGGTACGCCGACCATCGTCGACTTCATGTACACGCGTTGCATCACCGTGTGTACGGCGCTCGGCAGCGTATTCCAGCAACTGCAGGGCGACATTCTGCAAGATGGCGTTTCGAACCAGGCTGCATCCGTTCGATTGCTGTCGCTCAGCTTCGATGCGGAACATGACAAGCCGGAGGTGCTCGCCGCCTACTCGGCCCTGCTGCATGCAGACTCCCGCGTGTGGCGCTTCGCGCGCCTGGCTGGCGCCGACGGGCGCAATGAAACGCAGGCGTTGCTTCGTCTCTACCAGGCCACCGTCATCGCCGACGGCTTCGGCGGATACGAGCACAACGCTGCGCTGCTGGTGATGGACCCGCGAGGCCGTCTCGTGCGCATATTCGACTATGCGGAGGCGAAGATCGCACTCGACTACGCAATGTCGCTAAACGGGAGCGGCGCCCCATGAAAAAGGCGATCGCCGGCGCGGCGCTGCTCGTGCTTCTGGTGGCGACACCGTTGCGCCCGGCACTGGAGTCGGGCATGCGCGTGCACATGCTGGCGCAGTTCCCGTTGCTGATGCTTGCAGGCGCGCTGCTGGACACGGCGCTGCCGCCCGCGCTGGTCCGCTTGCTGGCACGCTGGAACGCGATGGGCCTGTCGGGCCTGGTCGCGACCGCAGCGTTCATGGCCGTGCTGATGATTCCCCGGGTGCTCGACCTGGCATTGACGGACGAACGCATCGAAGCCGGGAAGATCGCAATGCTGCTTTTCGTCGGGGCCGCCGTGTGCCCATCCTGGCGCGCTGCCGGCCTGGTGGTGCAGGGTTTCTTTCTCGGTGGCCTGCTTCCGATGATGGTCGTTGCCGGCTCGCTCTATCGGGATTCGCCGCTGCGGCTTTGCAATGCCTACCGGCTCGACGACCAGCAGCGGCTGGGCTCCGAGCTCATCTGGATCGCTGCCACGATGGCCGCGCTGTGGCTCGTGCGCGCTGTGGTTGTCGCGAGAAACGAACCCTGAATTCAGGGCGCCTGGAGGCATATGGTCAGCAGCGCCGACGAGTGCTCGAATCCCCGAGGAACGGCGCAACGTTGGCCAGTTCGCCTGAAACGATTCGGGTTTGTGCCATAGATGGGTCTGATTGAAAGGCGACATTACCGACTCTCG
>JAQGMP010000142.1 GCA_028292285.1 Variovorax sp.
GCGACAGTGCCGAGAACCCCGACAGCGAAGCGCTGGCCTGGGCCCGCGATCTGGCGGCGATGGCGGAGCAGTCGGTCAACGAGCTCAAGGGGCTGGTCGCCGCGCAGTCTTACGCCGCGCTCGAAGCCCACCTGGCACGCGAGAAAGCCGCCTTCCTGCGCTGCGCCGCGACGCCCGACTTCGCGGCACGCGTCGCGGCCTTCGTCGCCAAACAGCGCGGCGCGGCATGACCCGGTCATCGCAATCCGTGCGCGATCCGTTCTCGGAGGCGGTCGTCGGCGAGCGCCTCGCCGCCTTTCTGAGCCAGCGTCACGGCGCGGCGACGCAGATCGAATCGGTCAAGCGCTACACCGTCGGCTTTTCATGGATGACCTATGGCTTCGTCGCGTCATGGGCCGGCGCGACAGGCCCGGAACGGCACCGGCTGGTGTTGCGCATCGGCCCGCCGACGGGGCTGTTCGCGCCCTATCTCGCATCGCCCGAATTCACCGTGCTGCATGCGGTGCAAGGGCATGGCGTGCCGGTGCCGGGCGTGCACTTTTTCAGCGACGGCTCCGAAGACTTCGGCGCGCCCTTCTTCATCGCGGAGCACATGCCGGGCACCGCGCCGCTGCCCTGGGTGGCGCCGGGCCAGGAGGCTTTCGAGCCGGCGTTGCGCGCCAGGCTGGCGGAGCAATTCGTGTCGTCGCTGGCCGCCTTGCACCGCTTCGACTGGCAGCATTCGCCGGTGGCCGAATTCGCCACCCATGTGACGCCAGACAACGCGGCCGCGCGGCAGGTCGCGCACTGGGAAGAAGCGCTGCGCCGCTGGCAGCTTCGCGAATACCCGGTGGTCGAGCAAACGCTGTCGTGGCTCAAGGCCAATTGCCCGCAGGCGCCGCACGTCGCCATCGTGCACGGCGACTATCGCATCGGCAATTTCCTGGTCGAGCAAGACCGCATTACGGCGGTGCTCGACTGGGAGCTGGTGCATCTGGGCGATCCGCACGAAGACCTGGCTTTCATGTGCCTGCGTGCTTTTGGCGGCAAGGCGCTGGACGGCCGGTTTCTGGTGTGCCATCTGCTCACCCGCGAGGCACTGTACGAGCGCTACGGCGCGCTCAGCGGCATGGCGGTGCGGCCGGCGTCGGTGCTGTTCTACGAACTCTTCAACGCCTTCAAACTCTTCGTGATCCATGTCGGTGCGACGCGTTGCTTCGAGGATGGCGCCTTCACCGACCTGCGCATGCCGGCCATGGGCGCGCAGATTCCGCGCGTGCTGCTGCAGATCGAAAAAGCACTGGAGGCCGTCGCATGAACAACTCACTCGACCGCTTGCTCGACGGCATTTGCGCGGCCCTGCGCCGCGACGTCATTCCGCGGCTCGACGACGAATACGCGACCGGGCAGGCGCTGGCCGTCATCGACCTCATCAACAACCTGAAGCCGCGCCTCGACTGGGCGGTGCCGCCGCTCGTGGAGCGTGCGCGCTCGCAGCAGGCGCTGGTCGCGGAACTCGACCGGGTGCTGGGCGCTGGCGGCTCTGGCCGGCCCCGGTTCGATGCGGCACTCGACAGCTTGCCGGTCGACGGCCGCGGCCTGCAGGCGCTGTGCGATCGGCTCGATGCACACGTCGGCGCGACCGTGCGCTGGCTCGGTGCGGCCGGGCCGGTGACCACGGCCGATCCGATGAATGGCTCCGGCCCGCCCGCCGATCCCGCCCAGCACGGTGAAGCAGCCGACGCCGCCCGCGCCGCCATCAGCCGCCACGTGCACGCGGAACTGCGCCGCGACATGGCGCTCACGCCGCGCCCGCTGTTCGCGGAGATCGCCCGCGGCACCGATGCGAACCACTCTTCGGCCCCATCTTCCTGACCTCGCGAGACCTTCATGCTCACACCGCAAGATGACCTGATCGGCCACCAGACACCCACCACCTTCGACCATGTCGAAAGCAGCGACCCGGCCTGGATGGAGCGCCTCTGGTACACCGGCCATCCGGTGCCGGGCGGCGACCTGATCTTCGACGTCGGCATCGGCTACCACCCGAACCGCAACGTGATGGACGGCTTTGCCGGCGTCACCGTCGGCACCACGCAATACAACCTGCGGCTGTCGCGGCGCCTCCGGCCCGATCCGCTGCGCACCCGCATCGGGCCGATGGAGTTCACCGTCATCGAAGGCCTGCGCCATCACCGGCTCACGCTCGACGAGAACGAATCCGGGTTGCGCTTCGACCTCGAATACCACGCGACCATGAACCCGCATGAAGAGGCGCCGCACTTTCGGCGCCGGCAAGGCCGCGTCACCGAAAACCTGATGCGTGCGCAGCAGTTCGGCCGCTACACCGGCTGGCTCGAAGCCGGCGGCAAGCGCTACGACATCGGCAACGAACGCTGGCTGGGCCAGCGCGATCACTCCTGGGGCATTCGCGCCGAGATGCGGACCGACGAAGCGCGGCCGCCGGTCACCTACTATCCGCCGCTGTTCTGGACCTGGGTCACGGTGCAGTTCGAAGGCTACGGCCTGCAATGGTTCTTCAACGAGCGCGCACCCGGCGACCTGATCTATCTGACCGGCGAGCAGACCCTGCCGCTGGGCCAGAAGCCGCGCCGGGACCTGCTGGTCGAGAGCGTCGCGCACGAGGTGACGTGGGCCGACGACCCGCTCGGCCAGACGCTGAAGTCCGCCGTCTTCGAACTCAAGTTCGCCGACGGCAGCCAGCGCACCGTGCAGATGCGCGCCCTGCCCGCGCGCTACTTCTTGAAGGGCGGGCTGTACGGCGGCTACAAAGGCTGGGCGCAAGGCGACGACAAGGGCCCGCTGCACATCGAGCACGACCAGTGGGACTTGCGCGACCCCGACACGCGGCGCACCGCGCGCACGCTGGCCGACCAGGTGATCGAGGTGCGCGACGGCGACCAGCTGGGCTACGGAATCATCGAGCACGGAGTGGCCAAGGGCTACCCCGGCTACGAATCCATCCAGCAGCATCCCGGCATGTGAACACGCCATGAACATCGATCCCCGCATGCCACCGGTCGACGAGGTCGTACAGCGCGACGCACTGGA
>JAQGMP010000189.1 GCA_028292285.1 Variovorax sp.
GCATCATCAGCGGGAACAGCAGCCACGGCGACAGTTCGAAGCCGGTGCCGCCGTGCATGCCGCCGACCGCGATGGCGGCCAGCGCGCCGCCGTACAACTGGCCTTCGGCGCCGATGTTGAAGAGCCGTGCCTTGAAGGCCACCGTGGCCGCGAGCCCGGTGAGGATCAACGGAATGGCGCGCGTCAGCGTCTCGCTCCATGCGAACACCGAGCCGAAGCCGCCTTGCAGCAACAGCGCATAGGTGCGGCCCACCGGCGCGCCGGCCCACCACACGAGCAGCGCGCTCACGAGCAGCGTGAACGCGACCGCGCCGACGGGTGCCAGCACCAGCGCGGCACGCGAGGTTTCGTGACGGCGCTCGAGCCTCACGATCCCGCCATCGCAAGACCGATGGCCTCGCGCGTCCATGCCGCAGCGGGCCGCGTATCGCCGAGATGGCCGCCGTGCATCACACCGACGCGGTCACCCAGCGCCAGCACCTCGTCGAGATCGTCGGAGATCACCAGCACGGCTGCACCGGCGTCGCGCGCCGCAATGAGCTGCTGCTGTACGTACGCGACCGCGCCGATATCGAGCCCCCACGTCGGCTGGTGCGCGACGATCAGCCGCGGCGGCCGCGTCTTGCCATCGGCCTGCTCCGGCGCGAGCAGCGCGCGGCCCAGGATGAGCTTTTGCATGTTGCCGCCCGAGAGCGATCGCGCCGGCGCCATCAGGCCGGCGCCGCGCACGTCGAATGCTTTCTCGATGCGCCGTGCATGCGCCCGCGCGGCGGCCCGACGTATCCACGAGAAGCGCGAAAACGCCGGCGTGCGCAGCCGCTCCGACACCGCGTTCTCCCACACCGGCAAGTCGCCCACCACGCCGACCGCATGCCGGTCTTCGGGGATGCGCGCCACCCCGCGCTGCACCAGCCGGGCCGGGGAGGGCGGCAACGCGCGGCCCATCAGCTGAACCGTTCCGGTGATGGCGCGACGGGTGCCGCTCAGCAGCTCGGCCAGCGCGACCTGGCCGTTGCCAGATACGCCGGCAATGGCGGTGATTTCGCCGCCGCGCAATGTGAGCGTGACGTCGTGCAAGCGGTCGTGCCCGCTGCCGGCGGTGCTCACATGGTCGAGCACGCACACCGCATCGCCGACCGACTCGGCCGGCCGGCGCGCAGCAGACTCCACTGCATGGCCGACCATCCACAGCGCCAGCTGCGCCTTCGTGGTGTCGGCGGTTTTGGCTTCGGCCACCAGCTTGCCGCCACGCAGCACCGCGATGCGATGCGACACGCGCAGCACTTCGGGCAGCTTGTGGCTGATGAAGATCACAGACAAGCCCTGCGCGACCATCTGCGCCAACGTGCGGAACAGCGCCTCGCTCTCTTGCGGCGTGAGCACCGCGGTGGGCTCATCGAGGATGAGGATGCGGGCGCCGCGGTACAGCGCCTTCAGGATCTCGACGCGCTGCCGCTCGCCGACCGACAGGCTGCCAATCATGGCTTCGGGCTGCACTGGCAAGCCGAAGCGCGAAGCCACGTCGAGCAGCTTGGCGCGAGCGGCTGCACGGTGCGACACCGGTTGCCACAGGGGCTCGGTTCCGAGCATCACGTTGTCGAGCACGCTCAGGTTGTCGGCCAGCGTGAAGTGCTGGTGCACCATGCCGACGCCGGCCTGCAGCGCGGCCTTCGGGTTGCCCGGCGCCAGCGGCGCGCCGAAGACCTCGATGCTGCCTTCGTCGGCCACGTAGTGCCCGAACAAGATCGACATCAAGGTCGATTTTCCGGCACCGTTCTCGCCGAGCAAGGCCAGCACTTCGCCGCGCTCGAGTGTGAGCAAAATGCGGTCGTTGGCGGTGAGCGTGCCGAAGCGCTTGGTGATGCCCGACAGGCGAAGGACTGTCTCGGGCGAACTCACTTGGCAGTCGATTTCGGCTGGCCGTCGTCGACCTTCACCGTCACCTTGCCGGCGAGGATGTCGGCTTGCTTTGCATTGACCTTGCTCACGATCGCGGCCGGCACTTTGCTTGCGAAGGTGCCGAGCGGCGCGAGCTCGGAACCCTTGAACTTCATCATCGAATATTGCCCGTAGTCCTCGGCCGTGAACTTGCCTTCCTTCACAAGTTTGATGGCCCGGTCGGCCGACGGCTCGAAGTTCCAGAGCGCCGATGCGACCACCGTATCGGGGTACTGCGCCTGCGGGTCGATCACGTTGCCGATGGCGAGCTTGCCTTTTTCCTTGGCCGCGTCGCTCACGCCGAAGCGCTCGGCGTACAGAACGTCCGACCCCTTGTCGATCATCGCGAAGGCCGCTTCCTTGGCCTTTGGCGGATCGAACCAGCTGTTGATGAAGCTGACGCTGAACTCGACCTTCGGATTGGTCTCCCTGGCGCCGGCCATGAAGGCGTTCATCAGCCGGTTCACTTCGGGAATCGGGAAGCCGCCGACCATGCCGATCTTGTTGCTCTTTGTCATGCCGCCGGCGACCATGCCCGACAGGTAGGCGGGCTCCTGGATGTAGTTGTCGAACACGCTGAAGTTCGGCGCCTGCGGCTTGCCCGACGAGCCGAGCACGAAGTTGGTCTTGGGAAAGTCCTTGGCCACCTTGCGCGCCGCGGCCTCGACCGCGAACGCTTCGCCGAAGATCAGCTGGTTGCCCGACGTGGCGTACTCGCGCATCACGCGCTCGTAGTCGGCATTGGCAACGTTTTCGGTCGCCTTGTACTCGATCTCGCCGCGCGCTTCGGCCGCCTTCAGCGCCTTGTGAATGCGCCCGACCCACTGCTGCTCGAACGGCACGGTATAGACCGCGGCCACCTTGAGCTTGGCCTGCGCCCAAGCCATCGAAGGCAGCCCCACCACAGCCAGGCCCGCCGCAGCGGCCATGGCGATCACCAGAGGAAGACGTCGAATCATTGCTTCTCCTAAGTTAACGAACAATTCAAGAACACCGTGGGTCCGGCTCTGCCGGCCCACCGGTGTCGCCCCCGGCCAGGGGGTGGGCGCTGCGACACGAAGTGCGCAGCGACCTGGGGGCGAGCCTTATTTCGTGCCGAAAATCCGGTCGCCGGCGTCGCCCAGGCCCGGCAGGATGTAGCCGTGGTCGTTGAGTTCGCGGTCGATCGCGGCGGTATAGATCGGCACGTCGGGGTGTGCCGTCTGCATCGCCTTCACGCCCTCGGGGCAGGTCAGGAGGCAGACGAACTTGATCGACTTCGGATTCAGTTCCTTGAGCCGCTCGACCGCCGCGATGGCCGAGTTGCCGGTGGCCAGCATCGGGTCGACCACGATGATGTCGCGGTCTTGCATTTCGCTCGGCATCTTGAAGTAGTACTCGACGGCGGTCAGCGTCTTCGGGTCGCGATACAGGCCGATGTGGCCGACGCGCGCGCCCGGCACCACTGTCAGCATGC
>JAQGMP010000191.1 GCA_028292285.1 Variovorax sp.
TACGGCATGCCGACGCGCGTGCTGGCCTATGGCCTGCATCTCGGGGCGCGTTTGCCGGCGCATGCCACATCGACCGGCCGCGTGCTGCTCGCCGCGCTGACGCCGGCACAACTCTCGCTGTGGTTGAAGGGCCGGACGCTGCCGCGGCTCACGCCGCACACCGTCACGCAAGCGCGCGTGCTGCGTCAGCGCATCGCCGAGGCGCGCAAGCAGGACTGCGGTTTCGCCAGCGAAGAACACGAACTCGGCGTGCAGGCGCTGGCGGTGCCGCTACGCAACATGCAGGGCCAGACGGTGGCGGCGCTCAACGTCGTGCTGTCCGGTGGTCGGCATGATGCAGATGCCTTGCTCCGCCAGATGCTGCCGATACTCTTCGAAGCGGCGCGCGAGGTGAGGGCACTTTTGTGACCTTCCCGACCGGCATTCGAAGCACCAAAGCCGGTTCAGAATAAGCCCACCATGCGACTCCTCCTGCTCGAAGACGATGTGATGATCGGCGAGGCCGTGCTCGATCTGCTGCGCGCCGAAGACTACGCGGTCGATTGGGTGAAGGACGGCGAGGCTGCCGACTTCGCCTTGCGCTCGCAGCAGTACGACCTGGTGCTGCTCGACCTCGGCGTGCCGCGGCGCGACGGGCTCGAAGTTCTGCGCAGCCTGCGCGCTCGCAAGCAGCGCATGCCGGTGCTGATCGCTACGGCGCGCGACTCGGTGCAACAGCGCATCGAAGGGCTCGACGCCGGCGCCGACGACTACGTCATCAAACCCTACGATCTCGACGAACTGCTCGCCCGCATTCGTGCATTGCTACGGCGGGCATCCGGCCGCGCCGAGCCGGTGTACGAGCACATGGGCGTGAGCATCAACCCGGCCACACGCGAGGTCACGGTCGGCGGCCAGCCGGTCGTACTGTCGGCGCGCGAATGGGCGGTGCTGGAACCGTTGCTGGCACGGCCCGGCATGGTGCTGTCGCGCGCGCAGATCGAAGAAAAGCTTTACAGCTGGAAAGACGAAATCAGCAGCAACGCCATCGAGGTCTACGTGCACGGCCTGCGCAAGAAGCTCGGTGCCGACCTGATCCGCAACGTGCGCGGCGTCGGCTACATGGTGCCCAAAGCATGACGCGTGCGATGACGGGTTCGTTGCGCGCGCGCCTTCTGTGGTTTTTGCTCGCGGCCATCGTTCTGGCGGCCGGCGTGCAGGCGCTGGTCGCGTACCGCACCGTGCTGAACGAAGCCGACGAGATTTTCGACTATCACATGCAGCAGATGGCGTTGTCGCTGCGCGCCGGCTTGCCGCCGAGCGCGGCGGTGGGCGGCATCGGCACCGGCGAACAGAACTTCGAGTTCGTGGTTCAGGTCTGGACCACCGAGGGTGTGCGCATTTTCGAATCTGCGGAAGAGGCCGCGCTGCCGCAGCTCGCGGTGCTCGGCTTTGCCGACGTGCGGGCGCGGGGCACGACTTACCGCGTGTTCTCGGTGCAGACCCGCGGGCTCGTCATTCAGGTGGCGCAAGACCTGAAGGTGCGCAAGCGCATGGCCGGCGCTTTGGCGTTGCGCACCATCGGGCCGATCGCGCTGATGGCGCCGTTGTTGATGCTGGTCGTGTGGTGGGTGGTGAGTCGCTCGCTTGCGCCGGTGGCGCGGGTGCGCCGGCAAGTGGCCGCGCGCGAGGCCAACGAACTGTCTCCGGTGAGCGAAGAAGGCCTGCCCGAAGAAGTGCGGCCGCTGGTGCATGAGCTCAACCTCTTGTTCGATCGCGTGCGCCACGCGTTCGATGCGCAAAAGCACTTCGTCGCCGATGCGGCGCACGAGCTGAGGTCACCGCTGACGGCGCTCAAGCTGCAGGTGCAGAGCCTGCAGCGCGCGCCCGACGAAGCGACACGCGATGTCGCCACAGGAAGGCTGGCGGCGGGCATCGACCGCGCAACGCGTCTGGTCGAGCAGATGCTGGCACTGGCGCGGCACGAGGCCAGCATGGCGGCGGGTGCGAAGCCCGAGCAGGTCGATCTCAACGAGGTCGCACGGCTGGCCGTGTCCGATGCCATCGCCAATGCGCAGGCGCGCCGCATCGACATCGGCATCGCGCGCGCGGACACCGCCGTGGTGCAGGGCCAATCCGAGGCGCTGCGCATGATGCTGCGCAACCTGCTCGACAACGCCGTCAAGTACACGCCCGAAGGTGGCCGGGTCGACATCGGCATCGCACATCGGGATGGCGGCGTGGAACTGAGCGTCGACGACAGCGGCCCGGGCCTGCCCGAGGGCGAAAGAGAGCGCGTGCTCGACCGCTTCTATCGGTCCGGCGAACCGCAAGCGCCCGGCAGTGGACTGGGGCTCGCCATCGTGAAATCGATTGCCGACCTGCATGGCGCCGCCGTGTCTTTGGGTGCATCGCCGAGCCTTGGCGGCCTGCGCGTGGTGGTTCGATGGGACGACAAGAGCGGCAAGAGCTGAGCGGCATCGCGTTTAAGCAGCGCTTAAGTCAGCGCAGCGACATTCCTTTCATCGCATTTTCCTCAACGCTTTGAAAGGCTTCCGCAATGAACGCATCCCGTCTCACTTCTCCGCGCG
>JAQGMP010000212.1 GCA_028292285.1 Variovorax sp.
TCGGCGCGGACCGCGATGCTGCCGACATCGTCCACGGTGTCATGCAGATGCGCGAGCGCGCCGAGAAAAAGGTAGCGCAACGCGGCGCCATTGGGCCAACTGGCCTCGTCCGCGCCCGCCGACTCGGCATCGAGCGACGGATCGATCTCGATGCTCACGCCGTTCAAATCGAAAGCGGCGCGCATCAGGCCGGCGCACTTGGCGACCAGCGCGCTGCGCGTGATGCCGTCGTCGTCGATGGCGAGCTCCCAGTCGCGCAGCGAGCGCACGCCGGTGACGAGTTCGCCGATCTGGTTGTCGATCAGCGCCACGCGTTGTTCGATTGCCGCCGCGTCGATCTGCGGCGCCGCCACCTGGCGCTTGAGCATCAGCAAGGCCATGCGGATGACCGACACCGGCGCGGCCATGTCGTGCCGCAGGGCCGGCAATGCACGCGTCAGCAGCTCGTGCCGCACCCCGGCGGCGATCCAGCTGCGGGCGCCCGGCGAGGCCTTCATCGAGCGGCCGCGGGACGTGCCACCGCTGTCGCCAGGATGCGGTCGAGCGCGTCGAAGTCGATCGGCTTTTGCAGGTAGTGGTCGAACAGCCCGGCCGCACCGGTCGCGTCGCTGGCGGCGAAGCCCGAGATCGCCACCAGCAACAACGGACGCTCGCCCGCCTCTGCACGCAGGCGGCGGGCGACTTCGGTGCCGGGCAAGTCGGGCAGCGTGAGGTCGACCAGCGCAGCATCGAAAAGCTCTGCGGCCGACGCATCGAACGCCTGCTGCGCGGTGTACGTGCAGCGGGCCGTATGGTCCTGCAGCGAGAGCAACTCCTGCAAGAGGTCCGCTGCGGGTTCGTTGTCGTCGACGATCAGCACGTTCACGGGAGCATTCCTGGATCACAAAGTTCAAGAGTATCGGCGCGCTGGCCGACCGGCGATGTAGGAGCGTGCCTACTGGCGAAAACAAGCCGATCCGGTTACTGCCGCGCGGTGCGCGCATTCGCCGGCAAAGCCTGCGGCCAGCTGGTGCGAAACGGGTTGATGTCGAGCCCGCCGCGCCGCGTGTAGCGCGCGTACACGGCCAGCTTGGTCGGCCGGCACTGGCGCCAGATGTCGGTGAACATGCGCTCGACGCAGGGCTCGTGAAATTCGTTGTGATTTCTAAAACTCACGATGTACGCGAGCAGCCCCGCCTGCTCGATCGGCGGTCCGCTGTAGCGAATCTGCACGCTGCCCCAATCGGGTTGACCGGTGACGAGGCAGTTGCTTTTGAGCAGCCGGCTGGTGAGTGTTTCGGTCACCGCCACCTGCGCGGCGTCGCTGGTGAGGAGTTCGGGCGCCGGCTGGTAGTGCGTGCATTCGATGTCGAGCCGGTCGAGGTTGAGGCCGTCGAGTTCATGCACCGGCTCGGTGTCGAACTGGTCCGGCGCGATCAGCTTCACGCCGATGCCTTCGACACGGTCGCTGCCGCGCCAGAGCGCTTCGGCCACATCGACGCGCAGGCGCTCGCGCACCGCGTCGGCCGTTGCGAACGTGCTGCCGTTGAAGCTGTTGAGATAGAGCTTGAACGATTTGCTCTCGATGATGTTGGGCGTTTCGCATGGCACCGTGAAATGCACGATGGCGAGCTGCGGCTTGCCGCGGGCGTTGAGCCAGCTCAGCTCGAAGGCCGTCCACAGGTCCGCGCCGAAGAACGGCAGCGCGCCGGCCTGGATGCCCATGGCTTCGCGCTGGGTCGCACGCGAGATCGGGAACAGCTGGGCCGGGTCGTACTGGTCGACGTAGGCCGAACGCCGGCCGAGCTGCGATTGGGCGGGGGTGTTGTCGATGCTCATGCGGTGGCCTCCGTGGCTTTCATGAACGGCACCATGTGATTCAGCAGGATCTGCTGCACTTCGGGCGGCAGGTCGTGGCCCATGCCCGGGATGGTGACGAACTTCGCGCCCGGAATGCGGCGCGCCGTGTCGACGCCGCAGGGCATCGGCACCAGCGCATCGGCATCGCCGTGGAGCACCAGGGTCGGTGCCTTGATGCCCGGCAGCACCTTCTCGCGGCCGGCGTCGGCGCCGATCGCCAGCATTTGCCGCACGACGCCTTGCGGCCGGTAGGCACGCCGAATGCCGGTCGCGATGCGATCGGCCAGCACCGCGTCGGGCTGCGGATAGGCCGGACTCGAAATGAGCTTGACCAGGCGCAGGCTGTAGCCGACCAGGTCGGCCTCGGTCTTGCCGAGCGGCCGACGCAGCAGCGCCGCACCGACATCGCGCCGCGGACCCGGCAGACCGCGCGCACCGCTCGAACTCATGATGCTGACCAGGCTGAGCGTGCGCTCGGGCGCGGTGGCTGCCACGCGCTGCGCGATCATCCCGCCCATCGACGCGCCGACGATGTGCGCCCTGGCGATGCCGAGCGCGTCGAGCACGCCGATCGAATCGTTGGCCATGTCTTGCAGCGTGTACGCGGAGTGCACCGGCAGGCCGAGGCGCTGCCGGATGCTTTGCCAGATCAGGTTGCCGCCATTGCCTGCAGCTTCGAAACCCTGGCTCAGCCCGATGTCGCGGTTGTCATGCCGCACCACGCGATAGCCCGCGTCGACCAGACCCTGCACGAAGGGCGCCGGCCACGCGATGAGCTGCATGCCGAGGCCCATGATGAGCAGCACGACGGGGCGCTCGGCATCGCCCTGGTTGCCGGTGTCGTCGACTTCGATGTTCAGTCCGTTGGCTGTCAGTTTCATTGCATTTTTCAGGTGAATTCGCGTTCGCGCAGCCACTTGGTCGCGACCCACTTTTCGCCGGCCAGCACCGGCGCGCCGCCGTGCAGCGTGCGGGTGGCCGGATCGGGCCGGTCGTAGCTGAAGAAGACGCCGGTGCCGGGCAGCGGTGCCACTTCGAGGCCGACATCGGGAAAGGTGGTGGCGCCGCCCTGCTCCGGCGCCTGCAGGTACATCAACAGGGTGCCGACCCGCTGGCCGCCGCGCAGGAGAATGGTCGGCGTGCCAGGCTCGGCGGGGTCGAAATAGTCGTAGTGCGGGCGGTACTGCGCGCCCGGCGAATAGCGCAGCACCTGCAGCCCTTCGCCGAATTCGAGCGGCCATTGCAGCAGCCTGGCGACGCGCTTTTCGAGCCGCGCCACGACCTCGTTCTCACCGCGCTCGAAGAACATGCCGTCGCTGGTGCGGTCGACGTTCAGCACCTCGCCTCCCGTCTGCGTCTCGACCGTGAGCGAGCGCGCGAGGCGCACGCGGGCGATGGCGATCAGCGCATCGCACTCTTCCTGCGCCAGCAGGTTGCCGAACACGACCACGCGCGGATGCCGCATCGTTTGCA
>JAQGMP010000225.1 GCA_028292285.1 Variovorax sp.
TGGCCGAGCTCCCCGCCAGCGAATGCGCCAGTCCGATGGTGGAGTCGGCCACTTGCGTGTGCGGTTCCATCGCCCACTCGCCGACTTGATTTGCGAGCTGGCGCGACCATTCGTCGGCTTCGTTCAGGTAGACGTTGTAGAGCGCGATGCCGATGCGCAGCGGGCCGATGGCCTTGACGGCATCGTCGGCGCTCGGCGCGGAAGCGGCGTCGCCAGCGGCCGCGCTGACATACGTCGAGACAGGTTCTTCGATCGCAGGCGCAGCGGATTCTTCGCCTTCGAATTCGGTTTGCTCCGCCGTTGCTTCTGCGACAGCCTCCGAACTCGGCTCGATCAGGGTTGGCGCGACCAGCGCCGGTTCGATCGACGGTGCGGACGGCAGCGGCTCGAATGCAGGTTCGACGCCGTGTTCGACGTCGAGCTTCGGCGGTTCTCCGAATTCCCGGGGCGCCGAGAACGCGGCGGCCTCGAAGCCCGGATCGAGCGGCGCTTGCGCCGTCGCGAAGAAATCGATCTCGTCGCTGCCGAGGAGAAACGCAGGATCGACCGCGCGCTCCGAGCCGGCATCCGCATCGATCTGCGTCGGCTTGACGTCGAAATCGAGGAAGTCGGTCGACGCGAAATCGTCGTCGCTGTGTTCGAACCGTGGCGTTCCCGCCGCGTGATCTTCCTTGGCTTCTTTGCCTTCTTTGGCTTCTCTGGTGACGGCCGGCTTCGAAAAATCGAACTCCGGCGGCGCGTCGTAGGCCGTGGAGAGGAAGTCGAGGTCCGGCAACTCCGGCATCGGGAGTTCGGGCTCGTCTTGCGCGGCGACCGACGGCGTCACTGCCGTCGGGATCGACGGTGCCGATGAAGTCGACGATGGCGCCTCGGCCGCAATCTGGCGCGCCGCGATGGCCAGCGCATCGGCGTCGGACGCCCGCGTGGGCATGGCCGCGATCGGCTCGCCCGAACGCAGTGCTTCTGCCATGGTGCGGAACGGCACGGCTTGCCAGTTGTGCGGCTCGCCGGATGCGACGGCTTCGACCCACTTCGCAAAATCCTGCAGGGCCTTGCCGGTGCCTTCGATCAGTTCCGGCGTGGCCGCGCGCTGATCGGCCAGCCAGGTGTTCAGCACCTGCTCGAAGGCCCAGGCGGCCTCGCCGAAGTCCATCAGCCCGACCATGCGCGAGCTGCCCTTGAGCGTGTGGAATGCGCGGCGCAACACGGTGAGCTCGCCACCTTCAGGAGCGTCGCGGCGCAGTGCCGCCACCGCGGCCAGGCCGTTGTGCAGCACCTCGCGCGCCTCGTCCAGGAAGATGTTCTGCAGGTCTTCTTCTTCGAGTTCGGTCACCTCGGTGTCGGGCAGCGAATGCTCGAGCGGCGCCGGCCCGGTGATCTTCGAGGTCCAGCTGTCGGTCGCCCGGCTGAACTCTTCGAGCGGAGAAATCTTCTTGCGGTTGGGCGCTGCGAGCGCGGCCAGCTTGGCCGCGATCTGGGCGTCGACCTCTTCCACGCTGAGCACCGGGTCGTTCGCCGCCTTGGCGGCAGCTTTTGCAGCGACGGGGGAGGAAACCGGCGACGGCGCGGGGGACACCGTGGACGAAGCCGCGGACGGCAGCACCGGCACAGCGGTGGGCACGATCGACACCGGCACCGGCACTTCCACCACGGTATCGGTCCCTTGCCGGCCCATCAACGGCTTCAGCTCGCCAGAGGCCGCGTCGAAGACGAACAGGCGCTTGGCCAGCGCTGGCTGGTAGCCCAGCATGTCGATCAAAAAGCCAAGCGCACCGAGGTTGTTGCCGAGCGAATCGAAGTCGCGTGTTTCGTCGGCGGTCGTTTCTTCGATGGTCGAATCGCGGGCCATCAAATGGTCGACGTTGTCGCGCATGCGCTGCACGGTTTGCGCCGCCTGATCGAGGCCCAGCACCGAGAACACGCCGCGCATCTGCAGCAGCTGGCTCGGCACGGTACGCAACGAACTCTTCTCGCCCGGTCGGCGAAAGAACTGGTCGAGCGACTTTTCAAGCTCGCCCAGATGGGAGCGCAGTTCGTCGACCACCGTGCCCATCGTCTGCCGGTCGCTGACGCGGCGGTAGAGCTCTTCCATCCAGGGCTCGAGCGGCTCCGAATGGCCGCCCTCGCGAGCGCGATCGATCCGGCCCGCAAGCTGCACGGTGCGCGCTGTGAGTTGCCGATCGTGCGGGTCGAGGTCTTCGAATGCCGCCTCGAGGTACAGCACCGAGGTCGCGACTTCCATGGCGAGTTCGGTGGCGGGCGGCTGGCCCGCGCGCAACGAATCTTCGACTGCGTTGTTCAGTGCCTGCACCATCGGCGCGCTCGGCGGATGCAGCTTGCCGAGCGATTCGCCGAGCTGCGCGAAGGTGTCTGCCACTTGGCGCATGCGGGTCATGTCGCCGCCCGACAGGGCGGACCACATTTCCTTGGCGGCTTCGATGCGTTTGCGCGCCTGCGCAAGGACCAGCGGGTCGAAGCGGCCGAACTGCTCGACGGTGTAGTCGACGCGTTGTTCGCCTTCAAGGCTCCAGGCCGCGCGCACGGCGCGCAAGGTCAGGGCTTCGTCGCGTGCACCGGGAACGGCCTGTGCGCAGAAAAAGAGCAGGTCTTGGCCGAGCCGGTCCGACACAGTGTTGTCGCCGCGGGCCAGCGTGGCGTACTGCAGCAGCACGCGCGAAGCGGCGCGCTTGACGTAGACGTCGGCCGGCACCAGCGCCAGCGAGAGCGATTCGAAGAAAGCGGCCGCCAGCGTCCAGAAGCTGCGCACACGCGGCAACGTCGCGCCGCGCGCAAGGCCCATGCACAGCGCGTGCAGGCGGCGCGCAGCCGCGTCGTCACCGGTCTTGACGACCTTGAGCACTTCGCGGTCGAGCTTGGAGCGAACTGCCGGGTCATAGACCAGCGCC
>JAQGMP010000237.1 GCA_028292285.1 Variovorax sp.
GCGATGAAGAGCGCCATCATCACGCCGCAGCCGATGACCGCGCCGGAGACGAATAAATCCCCCTTGAAGAAACCGAGCCGCGCCAGCCCGAATGCAGCCAGCAGGATGAGCGCGAGCAACGCCACGAAGCCGCCGGCACCGATGCCGAACTGATTGACGGCGAGCTCTCCGAACGCGCTATTCAACCAGCCAGCGCTCCAGCCGCGCGCACCGATCAGGAAGCCGGCGAGCGAAATGCCGACCGCGCCGATGAGCCCGCCCGCCAGCAGCCATCGCCCTTGCGCGCGGCCGGCCGGCAGCAACGCACCGATGGCGCACAGCACCAAGCCCGCGACGCCGGCGAACAGCCAGACGCGCCCTTGCCTGGCCGCCTGCAGCACACCGTTGGCCGCCTCGTCGCCACCGAAAACCCGCGGCAACGCCTCGTACCAGCTGGTGTCCTGAATGGCATACCAGGGCAGGACCAGGTAGCCGAGAAATCCCGCCGCGAGACAGAGCCAGATCGCGGCGTTGCGCTTGCCCGTCACGTCATGCTTCACTTAGCGAATCGCTCAGTGCGGAAGCGAGTTGACGTCCTTTTCCCAGCGCGCGATCAGGCGCCGGCGCTCCGAGCTCTCGCCGTACTTCTTGTAGTCGTAGTTGATGAGCTTGATCTTCTTGAAGTCGGGCACGTTGGCATCCACAGGCGTCGCCTTGTTCGACGGCAACTGGTACTGCTTGGCAGCCGCACCAAAAGTCTGTGCCTGCGGTGTCAGCGCCCACTCGTAGAACTTCTTGGCCTGCTCCAGGTTGCGCGCGCCCTTGACGATGCTCATGGAGCCGATTTCGTCGCCGGTGACTTCGCTCGGTGTGGCGGTCTCGACCGGAAAGCCCTGCATCTTTTCTTGCGGCGCGTCGTGCACGAAGCTGATAGACACTGCGGTTTCGCCGCGCGCCACCGCCTTGATCGGGCCGGTGCCCGAGCGCGTGTACTGGCCGACGTTCTTGTGCAACGCCTTGAGGTAATCGAAGGCCTTGTCTTCGCCCATCAACTGAACCAGCGTGGCGATCATCGTGTAGGCGGTGCCGCTCGACGCCGGGTTGGCGACCTGGATGTCGCCCTTGTACTCGGGCTTCAGCAGGTCGGCCCAGCTCTTCGGCGGCTGCAGCTTTTTCTTGGCGAGCAACTCGGTGTTGTAGCCGAAGCCGAGCGGCCCGGAGTAGATGCCGACCGTCTTGTAACCCGACTGCTGCGCCTGCTGCTGCGCCCACGGGTACAGCTGCGGCAGCGAGGGCGATTTGTATTCGAGCGTGAGGCCGGACTCGGCCGCCTGCAGGTGCGGGTCGCCGGTGCCGCCGAACCAGACGTCTGTCTTCGGGTTGTCTTTTTCGGCGACCAGCTGCGCCAGCGCTTCGCCGGAGCCCTTGAGCGCCAGGTTGATCTTGACGCCGGTGGTCTTGGCATAGACCGTGGCGATCATGTTGCACCAGTCGGCCTGCACCGAGCAGATCACGTTGACCTGCTGCGCCGACGCCGCAGCCGACGCGCCCAGCAGCGCCACCGCACAAAGAAGTTTTTTCATGTTGACCTTGCCCTTGAACAGACTTTTCTCCGCCAAACAAAATGGCCCGTGGGGGCCGCAAGTCAGCCTATCGGAATCGCCGGGTTTTCAGCATCGGTACAACTACCATTAAAGTGACGCATGGCCACCCGCGCCGCCCCTCTCCTCCACAACCACACAAGTCCTCTTCCATGAGTTTCGATCTCGTTTTGTTCGGCGGCACCGGCGATCTGGCATGGCGCAAGCTGATGCCGGCGCTGTTCCAGGCATTCCGGCATGGCAGCCTCCCTGCCGACGGCCGCATCATCGGCGTCTCGCGCGAAGACCTCACCGAGGACGCTTACCGCGAGTTGATCCGGTCGCGCTTCAAGGCCGTCGAGGGTGCCAAGCGGCCCAGTGAAGAAGAGTTCAAGAAGTTTGCCGAGATGCTGACCTTTCAGCGCATGGACCTCTCGAAGCCGGCGGACTACGCACGGCTCGCCGACCTGCTGAAGACGCGCAACGCCGACACGGTCGTGATGTACGTCGCCACCGCGCCGTCGCTCTTCACGCAGGTGGTCGAGCAGATCGCCGCGGCCGGCCTCAATGGTCCGCAAACGCGCGTGGTGCTCGAAAAACCGCTGGGCCACGACCTCGCATCGAACCAGGCGATCAACGCCGCGGTGCGCAAGGTGCTGCACGAGAACCAGGTGTTCCGCATCGATCACTACCTCGGCAAGCCGTCGGTACAAAACCTCTTTGCGCTGCGCTTCGGCAATTCGCTGTTCGAGCCGATCTGGCGCCGCGAGCACATCGCCAACATCCAGATCACCATCGCCGAAGACCTCGGCGTCGAGAAGCGCGGCGCCTTCTACGACCAGACCGGCGCGCTGCGCGACATGGTGCAGAACCACGCGCTGCAACTGGTCTGCGCCATCGGCATGGAGCCGCCGATCAACGCGCATGCCGATGCGATCCGCGACGAAAAGCTGAAGGTGCTGCGCTCGCTGAAGCGCTGGACGCCCGAGTCGCTGGGCCTGCACGCCGTGCGCGGGCAGTACACGGCCGGCACCGCGTACGGCGAACGCGTGCCGGGCTACAAGGAAGAAGC
>JAQGMP010000241.1 GCA_028292285.1 Variovorax sp.
GACTTTCTGATCGGGGCCGACGGCGCAGGCAGCAATGTCCGCCGGCAGGCCGACATCGAAATGCGCGGGCCCTCCACGATGGCCGTGATGGCGAACGAGTACTGGAGTGCCGATCTCTCGCACATTCCGCGGATCGATGCCACCGCCGCCTACCGCATCGTTCCCCGATCGCCCGACGAAGCGATCTGGACCGTGCTCAACACCAACGGCCGCGACCGCTGGCTCAGCGCCGGCCCGGTGGGACGCGAATCGGACGAGCGTGCCGAACCGCGCAGCGATGCGGAAGTCATCGCCATGGCGCGCCGCCAGGCCGGCATTCCCGACCTGGACGTGAAGGTCATCAGCCGGTCCATCTGGCGGCTGAGCCGGCAGGTGGCCGCGCAATTCAGCCGGGGCCGCGTGTTCCTGGTCGGCGACGCGGCGCATCGCTTTCCACCGAACGGCGGCTTCGGCATGAACTCGGGCATTCAGGATGCCCACAACCTCGCATGGAAGCTCAAGCAGGTCGTGTGCGGCAGGGCCGGCCTGGCACTGCTCGATACCTACGACACCGAGCGCCGTCCCGTGGCGGAATCGAATGCCGATTTCAGCTTGGGCAATCAGAAACGGTTCATGCAGACCGACGTGGCGCTGCGCTCGGGCAACGTCGACCAGATCAACTTCTGGATTCGCGACACCGACAACCATTTGCACAGCTCGGGCCAATCGCTCGGCTTTGCCTACGAGGAGGGCGCCGTGGTGCAGGACGGCACGGTCAGCACGCCGCTGCAGTCGCGCTACTACGTTCCTTCCGACCGGCCCGGAAGCCGCTTTCCCCACCTGTGGCTGGACCTCGCGCGCAACCATTCGACGCTCGACTGGTTCGACAAGGACTTCGTGCTGGTCTACGGACCGAGGGGCGAAGCCTGGGCCGACGCCGCGAACGCGGTGGCCGACAAAACCGGCGTGCCGATCGCGACGAAGCAGCTCGACACGCAAGACAGCAAGCACGGTTTGCTGATGGGCCAGCGCGGCGCCGTGCTGGTGCGGCCCGATGGCCATGTCGCCTGGCGATCGCCATGGTCGCCGAGCGATCCCGCCGCGGAACTGGGCGCGACGCTCGACCGCATCCTGAGCAAGTAACGACTTCCAACCCACTCGATTCCGATCCCACCCGAAGGACAACCTCATGTCGACAACCGGACTGCACCATTTCACCATCCGCTGCGCGCCGCGCGATCTGCCGGAGCTGGTGGACTTCTATTCGAAGTATCTGAAGCTCACCCCCGGTGCGCGGCCCGTCATGCCGTTCCCCGGCTTCTGGCTCTACAGCGGCGAGAGCCCGCTGGTCCATCTCTTTGCATGCCTCGACGAGAAAGAGACCGGCACCACCGGTGCCCTCGACCACATCTCCTTCAGGGCGCACGGGCTGGAAGAGACGCGCGCCTTCTTGCGCGAAGACGGCATTGCCTTCGACGACATCCCTGTCGCCGGCTGGCCATTGCAGCAGATCTTCTTGCGGGATCCGAACGGCATGAAGATCGAACTCACCTTCGATCTGAACGAAGAACAAGGCGCTTGAGCCATGTCGACCATGGTTGAAGTGGGCGACCTCCGGGTGGCCTGCACCATCACCGGCAACGGGCCGCCGCTGCTGCTCCTGCATGGCGCCGAAGGCAGCCATCGGATGTTCGACCAGATCGCACCCCATCTCGCGGCATGGTTCACCGTCATCGCGTACGACCAGCGCGACTGCGGCGGGACAGAGAACCCCGACGCACCGTCTACCCTGCAAGATCTTGCAGCCGACGCGAAGGGGCTTTTGCATGCGCTCGGCCACGCTCGCGCCCATGTGTACGGCACCTCTTTCGGCGGCCGCGTCGCGCAGTGCCTCGCGCTGTGCCACCCCAAGGTCGTCGAGCGGCTCGTGCTCGGCAGCACATGGCCGCTGCCCCTCGCGCTCGACACGCTGAACCCCGAAGGCGTGGCGCAAATCCAGGCTCTGAGGGCGCAATTGCCGGACAGTGCCGAGAAGCTTGTCAGCTACTTTTTGCCTGAAGCGTTTCTCGAAACGCATCCGCAGTTCTTGAACATCTTCAAGGACGCACGACCGGCGACGGCACGAGGCGTTCGGCGCGCCCAAACGGTCGCCGACACGCCGGCGCTCGACCTCCGGGCGCTGACGCAGCCGACCTTGTTGATCGCCGGAACGCTCGACCGGGTCGTTCCGCCCGAAGTCACGCTGGGCATGAGCGAACTGATCGTCGACACGCGCTCACTCCGCCTCGAAGGTGTCGGCCACGCCGGCGTCGCCCAGGTGCCCGAAGAGATTGCAACTCACGTGGGGCGCTTCCTGCGCCAGCCCACATTGGAAGCGGTGAGCCCATGACTTCAATCGATACAGCCGCCATGGCCGACTCGGCAAGCGGCGGCTACATCCGCATCCACAAGCTGTCGAAGACATTCGGCGATGTCGACCACGGCGGCGTGCTCGCACTGCGCGACATCAACTGCTCGATCGCGAAGGGCAGCTTCGTCTCGGTCGTCGGCCCGAGCGGCTGCGGCAAGAGCACGCTGCTTCGCATCCTGGCCGGGTTGCTGGACCATTCCGAAGGCAGTGTCGTTCTGGATGGCCAACCGATCCATGGCACCCGCCGCGATGTGGGCGTGGTGTTCCAGAGCTCCATCCTGCTGCCCTGGCGGACCATTCTCGAAAACGTCATGTTGCCCGCCGAGGTGCTCGGGCTCGACATGAAGGCCGCGAAGAAGCGGGCCATGGACCTGCTGAGCATGGTCCGGCTCGAAGGCTTCGAAAACAAACTCCCGCGGCAACTCAGCGGCGGCATGCAGCAGCGGGCTTCGATCGCCCGTGCCTTGCTCCACGATCCGAAGATCCTGCTGATGGACGAGCCCTTCGGCGCGCTCGATGCGATGACGCGCGAGCAGATGAACCTGGAGCTGCAACGCATCTGGCGCGAGAGCGGCAAGACGGTGATTCTCATCACGCACTCGATTCCCGAAGCCATCTTTCTCGGCGACGTGGTGTTCGTGATGACCGCGCGTCCGGGTTCCCTCGATCGGATCATTCCGGTGGACCTTCCGCGTCCGCGGACCATGGATGTCATGGGCTCGCCCGGCTTCATCGCCGTGGCCCATCAGATCCGGGAACTCTTCAATCACACAGGCTCGTTCGACTGAGCGCGCAGGAGAGAAATCATGGCATCCAGCACCTCCGACCTGTCCATTCCGATCGGGCAGCCGCCATCGTCGGCTGCCCGTCGCCCGCGACGCATCTTCGGATCGATGCGGCTGAATTCATTCCTGCTTCTGATCTTTCTGCTGGCGGTGTGGGAGTTCGGTGTGCGCTTCTTCGAAGTGCCCAAGTTCCTGTTGCCGCCCGTCAGCGATGTCGTGGTGGCGATGTACCGCGGCCTGGCGACAAGCCCGTTCGCCAAGAACGGTTTCTGGTTCCACACCTTCTTTACTCTGGCCGAAATTCTGATCGGCTTCGCCCTGGGCAGCGCCATCGGGCTGGCGCTCGGCGTGCTGATCTCCGAGATCGAGTTCGTCGAAATCCTGCTGCGGCCCTATGTCGCGGCGCTGCAGAGCCTGCCCAAGGTCGCGGTGGCGCCGATCATCGTGATGTGGCTCGGCTTCGGCATGAGTTCGAAGGTCGCGATCGTTTGCCTCATCACGTTCTTTCCGGTGCTGGTGACGAGCATCGCGGGCTTCAAGGCGGTCGACACCGATCGCATCGACTTGCTTCGATCGCTGTCTGCCACGCGCTGGCAGATCTTCACGAAGGCCAAATTTCCCAGTGCACTGCCCTACATCTTCGCGGGACTCGACATGGCGGCGGCGTTCGCCGTCGTCGGTGCGGTCGTGGGCGAATTCGTCGGTGCGCAGGCCGGGCTGGGCGTGATGATTTTGCAGATGGACGCCCAGATGGACACCGGCGGCAGCTTCGCGGTCTTCATCATTCTTTCGTTCATCGGCATCGCGCTCACCGGCGTGCTGCGCGTCATTCGGGGTCGGGTCCTCAGCTGGATGCCTGCCGACTCCCAACGTGCGGTCAGCGCCTGAGCGCCGACCGATTTCCTTTTGTACGTGCAACTTCCTTGCGAGGTAGAGATGATCAACAGACGAGATTTCACACTGGGTGTCGCTGCGAGCGCAGCGGTCGGTGCCGCACCCTTTGCGCGGGCGGAAGGCAAGCGGGTATTCCGTGCCGCCAACCCGGTCGGCGTCGTCGACGCGCAGCAGGCGTTCGTCACCTGCGGCAGGCATCCGAAGCTGCGCTACTTCGACAAGGAGGGCGTCGACATCGAGTACGTCAACATGAGCAGCGTGAGCCAGTCGCTGGTGGCGGTCGCGACCGGGCAGGCCGACATCTCGTCGCTCGTGCCGGGCGTCTTCTTGCCCGCCATCGCCAAGGAGCCGTCGCTCAACATCGTCGCTGCATACAACTGGCTTCCGCGCAATGCGAACGTGGTGGTGGTGCGGCCCGACAGCCCGATCCGCTCGATCGCCGACCTCAAGGGCAAGAAGATCGGCATTCGCAACCAGGGTGACGGCGGCATCATCGCGCTGCAGATCATGTTCACCGAACTCGGCATTCCCGCCGACGACATCGACTTCCTGGCCGTCGGCGATTCGGGCGTGGCCGGGACCGCGCTCTCCAGAAAATCCGTCGACGCGATCGTCACTTACGACACGGCCGCGGCACGCATCGAGGCCACCGGCTTTCCGCTGCGCTACCTGGCCTTGCCGCCGGCCTACAGCAAGCTCTCGGCGGGCTGGTTCGGCTTCCGGAAGAAGGATGTCAAGGACGATCGAAAGAACGTGGTCGGCATCTGCCGGGCCATCGCCAAGTCGACTCTGTTTGCGCACACCAACCTGACGCAGGCGATCAACATCCATTGGGCGCTGTATCCGGAGTCGAAGTCCAAGTCCAAGTCGGACGACGAGAGCCGAAAAGAGATAGAGACCATCCTGGCGCAACGCAAGGAGAACTGGATTCGCCGTCCGGACGACGCGGACCAGCGGTGGGGCGCATCGAGCCTGGAGGAATGGAAGACCACCATCGCCATCGCCGCGAAGAGTTCGAACAATCCCGAGTTGCCCAAGCAGCTGGGTGACCCGGCCAACGTGTTCACCAACGAGCTGGTCGATGAGATCAACAACTTCGACAAGGCCGAAGTGGTGAGGCAAGCGCGTGACTTCACGCTCTGAGCCTTCCGCTGTCTCCATCGCTTCCATGGCCTCTACCGCGCCGCGGTACGAAGCGCAGGGCTGGGTTCACTGGCCCACGCATCCGGAGTGGAGCGCGCAGTTCTCGCGCATCCTCGGATCCGCACAGGACGGCGCTTCGACGATCAGCGAGTGCTTCCAGGCGGCCAGCCGGATGCGCGCTGGAGACGCGGACTCGTGGCACGCCGAGTGGTGTCGCCTGGCGCAGTCGAACGCGATGCGTGCCGCGGAGGCCACGCCAGCGGGCGCTCTCCGCACCGCACAAGCGAACCATCTGCGCGCCAGCAACTACCACCGCGTGTCCGAACTGTTCCTGGCGCCGGGTGACCCGCGCCGGCAAAGCATCTTCGCCAGCTGCGTGGCGGCGTCCGGGGCGCACCTGCGCTTGATGGTGCCGCCCGGAGAAAGCGTTGCCATCGCGCTGAGCGATGGCAACAGTGGCAGCGGCGGCGATGTGCTCGACGCCTACTTCATCAAGCCGCGCGGCGCGGCACCGCATCCGGTCGTCATCGCCTTCGGTGGGCTCGACGGCTGCAAGGACGAACTGGTCCAGCGCATGGCACGGGCGGCCACCGAGCGTGGCCTGGCCTTGCTGCTGGTCGACCTGCCCGGCCAGGGCAAGGCGCTGCGCGAGCGGAACATGGCGAACCGCACCGACACCGAAGTGCCGGTGGCCGCCTGCGTGGACTACCTGCTGCAGCGCGACGACGTCGACAGCGACGCCATCGCGTTGTACGGCGCCAGCCTGGGCGGTGTCTACGCGGGGCGCGCCGCATCGGCCGAACATCGCCTGAAAGCGGTCGTTTCCGACGGGATCATCTTCGACCTGCACGCCAGTCTGCAGAGCCGTCTGGCACACGGTGAAGCGGAGGGTTGGGCGTTGCTGCAATGGGTCTTCGGCTGCGACACGCCAGCCGGCGTCGTCGAAAAAAGCAGGCGGCTCATCATGGCGGAATTCATGGCGCGCATCCGCTGCCCGTACCTCATCGTCCAGGGCGAGCACGACTTCCTGGGCTTGCAAACCGCTGTCGATGCCTTCGAACATGCCACGCGTTGCGGCGTCGATGTGGAGCTCCGCATCTTCACCGGCGAAGAGACCGGCGCATCGCATTGCCAGGCCGACAACCCGGCTCTGGGCATGGAGTTCATTTGCGACTGGCTGGCCCGCAAGCTGGGTGCCGCATGAGCGCGCACACCTTCGACTGGTCTTCGGGTTATCCATCGATCCGCATGCCGGTCTTCGCGCGCAATGTCGTCGCCAGCTCGCATCCGCTCGCGACGCAGGCGGGGCTGGCCATGATGCGAGATGGCGGCAACGCGATCGACGCCGTGATCGCGACCGCCGCGGTGATGGCGATCGTCGAGCCGTGCAGCAACGGCCTCGGCTCCGATGCGTTCTGCATCCTGTGGGACGGCAAGGCGATGCATGGCCTCAATGCGTCCGGCCACGCACCCGCTGCATGGACGCGCGACTACTTCGTCCGCAAATACGGCAACGCGGCCACGGCGCCGCCGTTGAGGGGCTGGGACTCGGCCACGGTGCCCGGCGCAGTCGCAGGCTGGGTGGCGCTTTCCAGGCGCTTCGGCAAGCTGCCTTTCGATGCGTTGCTGGCACCGGCGATCGAGGTTGCCGAGCGCGGTTTCGCGGTGCCCGTCATCGTGCGGCACAAGTGGGCCGCTGCGGCGCCCTTGCTTAGCCGGGAGCCCGGATGGGCGGAGACTTTCATGCCCCGGGGGCGGCCGCCCGAGGTTGCGGAACTCTTCAGGTTTCCATCGGCCGCCCGCGCGCTGCGGGCCATTGCGCGGACCTCGGGCGAGGCGCTGTACGGCGGCGAGATCGCCGAGGCGGCCGCCGCACATGCCGCTGCGAACGGCGGCGCCATGAAGGCCGCGGACTTCGCGGCGTTCTCGCCGGAGTGGGTCGATCCGATTCGCACCAGCGCCTTCGGCTTCGAGCTCCACGAGATGCCGCCCAACGGGCAAGGAATCGCAGCCCTCGTCGCGCTCGGCATCCTGCGCCACACGGACGTCGCTTCGCTGCCGATCGACAGTGCAGCGAGCCAGCATCTGCAGATCGAGGCGATGAAGCTGGCTTTCGCGGACACCTATGCGCATGTGGCGGAACCGCGTGCGATGCGACTGCGCGCTGTTGACATGCTTGACGACGCCTATCTGGCGGCGCGCGCACGCACCATCGATCCGTCGAAAGCGCAAGTCTTCGAGACCGGCCTGCCGCGCCGCGGCGGCACGGTCTACCTCACGGCCGCCGACGAGAGCGGGATGATGGCGAGCTTCATCCAGAGCAACTGCATGGGGTTCGGCTCGGGCGTCGTCGTTCCGGAATGGGGCCTCTCGATGCACAACCGCGGGCACTTTTTTTCCCTCGATCCAGCCAGTGCCAATTGCGTCGCGCCGGGGCGCCGGCCGTTCCACACCATCATTCCCGCCTTCGTCACGAAGGACGGCGTGCCGCAGATGAGCTTCGGTGTCATGGGCGGGAACATGCAACCGCAAGGCCACGTGCAGACGCTGGTGCGCATGCTGGCGCACGGCCAGCACCCGCAGGCCGCGTGCGACGCGCCGCGGTGGCGCTTCAACGAAGGCCTGTCGATCAATGTGGAAAGCGCGATGCCCGCGGCGACGCTCCAGGCGCTTCAGGCGCTGGGCCATCGCGTGGAAGTCATCAACGACAGCTACCAGGACTTCGGCGCCGGCCAGTTCATCTGGCGGCTGGGGGATCCATCGAGCGAAGGCTACGTGGCTGCGAGCGACCCGAGGCGCGATGGCCAAGCCGCAGGCTTCTGACTTCTTCATCGAGGCGGCGAACAGCCATGTCCGGATACGGCCGGCGCCTGGCGGCGTGGGCGGGCAATATGCAGGTGGCCTACGTGCCGCACGCGATCCGAATGCTCGGCCTGAGTGTCGGCACCGTGGGCTTGACGCTGGCGACCTTCGGCGCCGGAATGATCGTCGGCGCGCTGGCGGCGCCCCACATCGTCGCGGCCATGCTGTTCGGGCGCGCGATCCAGGTCGGGCCTGCCGTGTCGGTGCCCGTGGCCGCTGGCTTCGTCGTTCAGGCGGCGTTGATTTTTGGCTCGCGGGTGCGTACGCTGCAGGCCTTGCCTATGGCTGCCGGGTGATGAGACGCCGGGGGTGATGGGATGCCCGGTATGCGTCGGGTGCGCGACTCTTCAGGAGCACGAAATGACCAGCAAAAACACGCTTTGTCTTTGGTACGAAGGCGCCGCGCTCGACGCCGCGAACTTCTACGCGGAGACGTTTCCCGACAGCACTGTCGGCGCCGTTCACCGCGCACCGGGCGACTATCCCGACGGCAAGCAGGGCGCTGTGCTGATCGTCGAGTTCACCGTCGCCGGCATCCCCTGCATCGGGCTGAACGGCGGGCCGCGGTTCAAGCACAGCGAGGCTTTTTCTTTTCAGATCGCGACCGACGACCAGGCCGAGACCGACCGCTTGTGGAACGCGATCGTCGGCAACGGCGGCCAGGAGAACGCATGCGGCTGGTGCAAGGACCGGTGGGGGTTGTCGTGGCAGATCACACCGCGCGTCCTTACCGAGTCGATGGCCGATCCCGATCGCGCGGCGGCCAAGCGCGTGTTCGAAGCAATGATGACCATGACAAAGATCGACGTTGCCGCGATAGAGGCGGCTCGGCGAGGCTGAAACCAGTCGGAAAGTCGCTGGCAGGCGGTGCCGATCGGTGCCACCAATCACGCCACGGGCTCGACCCACTGAGCGCGCCATGCGGGAGCGTCGAACGGATCGGCGAAGTACTGGGTCTCGCGCGACACCTTGCCATCCCGGAACTCCATGATGCTCACGGTGAAGGCGCTCTTGCCCTGGTAGTCGATCGCATACTCGGTGACCCAGAGATTGCCCTCTCC
>JAQGMP010000245.1 GCA_028292285.1 Variovorax sp.
AACGGCATCGAAATGGGCGGCGGTTCGGTTCGTATCCACCGCGAAGAAGTGCAGAGCAAGGTGTTCCGCGCGCTCAAGATCAACGCTGAAGACGCGCAGCTCAAGTTCGGCTTTTTGCTCTACGCGCTGCAGTACGGCGCACCGCCGCACGGCGGCATCGCGATCGGCCTGGACCGCCTGGTCATGCTGATGACCGGCGCGGAATCGATCCGCGACGTCATCGCCTTCCCCAAGACCCAGCGCGCGCAGGACCTGCTGACGCAGGCGCCGAGCCCGGTCGACGAAAAGCAGCTGCGCGAGTTGCACATCAAGCTGCGCAACGTCCAGGAAGCCTGACGAAACCGGATGGCAGCATGACCGACCACGCCGACCGGGTCTGGAAAATCCCCGAGTCGGTGCTGGTCGTCATCTACACGCCCGCGCTCGACGTGCTGCTCATTCGGCGAGCCGATGCGGATGAGTTCTGGCAATCGGTCACGGGCAGCAAAGACGCGCTGGACGAACCCACGATGCTGACCGCGGCGCGTGAAGTCGGTGAAGAAACCGGCATCGATTGCGGCGAGGGCAGCGCCCTGGCGGCGCACTTGGTCGACTGGGGCGTGCGAAACGTCTACGAGATCTACCCGCAGTGGCTTGGCCGCTATGCGCCAGGCACGAGGCACAACACCGAGCATTTGTTCGGCCTGTGCGTGCCCGAACGCTTGACGCCCACGCTCGCACCGCGCGAACACACGGCGTGGCAGTGGCTGCCGTACCGGGACGCCGCCGACGCCTGCTTTTCACCGTCCAACGCCGAAGCCATTCTCTTGCTGCCACAATTTGTGCAATGACCGGTTCGAGTTCGACATTGCGTGTGGCCACCTACAACATCCATAAAGGTGTGCAAGGGATCGGCCCCGCGCGCCGACTGGAGATCCACAACCTCGGCCACGCCATCGAGCAGCTCGATGCCGACATCGTTTGCCTGCAGGAAGTGCGCAAGATGAACCGGCAGGCGGCGGCCCGCTTCAGCCAGTGGCCCGAGCTGCCGCAAGCCGATTTCCTGGCGCCCGAGGGATACACCGCGGTCTACGAAACCAATGCCGTGACACGGCACGGCGAGCATGGCAATGCGCTGCTGACGCGCTGGCCGGTGCTTCGCCAGGGCCACCAGGATATTTCAGACCACCGATTCGAGCAGCGCGGCCTGCTGCATGTGGTGATCGACATCAACGACCGACCGGTACACGCCATCGTGGTCCACCTGGGCTTGATCAAGGGCAGCCGGGTGCGGCAGATCGTGCGGCTGCGCGAGTTCATCGAGCGCGAGATTCCGCCCGACGAGGCCGTCGTCGTGGCGGGTGATTTCAACGACTGGGGCGCGCGTATGCGGGTCGCGATGAATGCAATGGGCCTGCGCGACGTGCATGGCACGCGCACGCTGACCTATCCCTCGCGTCTGCCGGTGGCCCAGCTCGACTTTGTCTACGGGCGCCATATCGAGCCGGTCGAATGCTCTGCGCCGCGCGGCCCCATCTGGGCGCGCATGTCGGACCACCTGCCGCTGGTGACCGACTTTTTGCTTTGATTGATAGGATGCCAGCATGTTGAAGAAAGCCGATACCGCACAGGGCGCCGACCGCGGCGATGACGACGAAGGCACGCCCGTGTCCGTCAAGATTCGCGAGCGCCTGAACGCCGCGCGCAAGCGCTTCAACGCCAACGACAACATCGCGGAGTTCATCGAGCCGGGCGAAATGGCGGCGCTGCTCGACGAGGTCGAGATCAAGATGAAGGGCGTACTCGAGAGCCTGGTGATCGACGTCGACAACGACCACAACACCGGCAACACGGCCCGTCGCGTCGCCAAGATGTATTTGAACGAGGTGTTCAACGGCCGCTATGTCGCGCCGCCGAAGCTGACCGAGTTTCCGAATGCCGAACACCTGAACGAGCTGATGATCGTCGGGCCGATCACGGTGCGCAGCGCCTGTTCGCATCACTTCTGCCCGATCATCGGCAAGCTCTGGATCGGCGTCATGCCGAACGAGCACACCAACGTGATCGGGCTGTCGAAATACGCGCGGCTTGCCGAATGGGTGATGGGCCGTCCGCAGATCCAGGAGGAGGCCGTGGTGCAGCTCGCCGACCTCATCCAGGAAAAAACGCAGCCCGATGGCCTTGCCCTCGTCATGGAAGCCGAGCATTTTTGTATGGCATGGCGCGGCGTGAAAGAAATGGACAGCAAGATGATCAACTCCGTCATGCGCGGCGTGTTCCTCAAAGACCCGAGCTTGCGCCGCGAATTCCTTTCACTCCTGCCGCGAAAGAGCTAACCATGCTGGTCCGACTTCTCTACGCGAGCCGCGCCGTCGACACCAGTCCGGCCGCGATCGAATCGATCCTCGGCCCGGCGCGCGCCCACAACACGGCGTGCGGCGTCACCGGCATCCTTTGTTATGGCGCCGGGATTTTTCTGCAGGCGATCGAAGGCGGACGCATGGCCGTCAGCGACCTGTACGGGCACATCCAGAAGGACCCCCGCCACAAGGACGTCGTGCTGTTGCAGTACGAAGAAATTACCGAGCGCCGCTTCGGTGGCTGGACGATGGGCCAGGTGAACCTGTCGCGCCTCAACTCGTCCACCTTGCTCAAGTACTCTGAAAAGCCGGAGCTCAATCCGTACGCGGTTTCCGGCAAGGTTTCGATGGCGTTGCTCGAAGAATTGATGGCGGGTGCGGCCATCGTCGGCCGACATTGAGCGTCGGGGGCTGACGCCGGCGTGCGGCACGGCATGCTTCTTCTGGGCTGCGACTTTTCCAGCGCGCCGACCTCGCGCAAGCCCATCGTGGTGGCGACCGGCGCGCTCGAGGGCCGCGACGTCGTTCTCGCAACGATCGAGCACTTTGCATCGCTCGACGACTGGTCGGACTGGCTTCAGGCAACGCCCGAATGGATCGGCGGTTTCGATCTTCCTTTCGGACTGCCGCGCGAACTAGTCGAGCAGCTCGGCTGGCCTTTGCAGTGGGAAGCCCTGATGGCCCACTACGCGTCGCTGACCCGTGCCGAGATTCGCCTTTTTTTCGCGGCGTTCTGCGCCGCGCGGCCGGTCGGCGGCAAGTTCGCGCATCGCGCGACCGACGGACCGGCCGGCTCCAGCCCCTCCATGAAATGGGTCAATCCTCCCGTGGCCTTCATGCTGCACGCCGGGGTGTCGCGGCTGCTGGCCGCGGGTGCCACGTTTCCGGGGCTGCAACCAGCGCAAGTCGCTGCGAAACGCATCGCGCTGGAGGCGTATCCGGGTCTGTTGGCGCGCGAACTGATCGGGCGCCGCAGCTACAAAAGCGACGATCTCCAAAAGCAAACGAGCGAGCGCGCGCTGGCCCGCGTCGATCTGCTGGCGGCATTGGAACGCGGCGCGACGCGGCTCGGCCTGGCGCTGAAGCTGAACGAAACCCAGCGCACGCGTTTGCTCGCCGACGCGCGCGGCGACCGCATCGATGCGGTGCTGTGTTTGGTGCAAGCGGCGTGGGCGGAACTCCGCAGAGAGGAAACGCCGGTCGCATTCGGCTTGCCTGCCGGCCTCGATCCGCTCGAAGGATGGATTCTCACTTCTTGACATTCCTTGTCCTACATCGGTACGCGGCCTGCAACGCCATCGCTCGTGCCGCCGGGGGCATAGATTGAAATCAGTGGTTCCTATTTCAGAGCCACGTGTTCATCCACTCACTGGAAGGAAAACGTTATGAACAAGGATCAAGTCGAAGGTCGTGTGGACCAAGCCAAGGGCAAGGTCAAGGAAGTGACCGGCAAGGTTGTCGGCAACGAAAAACTGCAAGGTGAAGGCGTGGGCGACCAAGCTGCCGGCAAGGTGCAAAGCACTTACGGCGACACCAAGGAAAAAGTCAAGGACGCCATCAAATCGGGCGCCGACAAGCTCTGACCTTTGCGTCTGCGCACGCGTCCCGATGCGGACGCGCTGCGCCTAAAGCACGCGCCAGAGCACGAGCTACAGGAGGTTTCCAATGAACGATTCGATTCACACACCCATGCGGTCCCGGACCGCATTTGTCGTTTTGACAATGGCCGGCGCCTTGTCTCTTGCTGGCTGCAACAGGAATGACAACCGCACGGTGGGCGAGAAGGTCGATGCCGGCATCGCCCAGACCGAACGGGCGGCGGATACGGCAGCCGCCAAGACCAAAGAGATGATGGCGGACACCAAGCTCAAGGCGGATATCAAGCAAGCCGGCAACGTCATTTCTGCGAAGGTGGACGATGCTGCCATTACCGCGGCAGTTTCTGCGGGCCTGGCCAAGGACCCGAATTTGAGCGCCATCAAAATCAATGTCACGACGACCGCAGGCGTGGTCAGCCTGAAAGGGCCTGCTCCCAGTGCGGAAGCCAAGGCGCGTGCCGGCGACATCGCCAAGGCGGTCGACGGCGTGACGTCTGTGGACAACCAGCTCGACGTGCAAACCTGAATGCGCTTTGCGCCGTGCATAAAAAGAGCCCGGCATTGCCGGGCTCTTTCACATGGTCGCTGCGCTCGGAGGCATCAGTGCGTGAGCCAGTCCTTCAACTCTTCGGCATGCTCTTCTTCGTCGGCAAGGATGTCTT
>JAQGMP010000248.1 GCA_028292285.1 Variovorax sp.
GCGGCGCGCTGCTGGCTTACCTGGCAATCACGCACATGGTGCCGACCGACCGAGCCGTCGATCCCAACCAGATGTACCTCGCGGCGTATGAGTACGTCTTCCCGAACTACAGCTGGGCAGTCGCGGCCACGGCGCTGTTCGTGGTGATCTCGCAGCTCAAGATCAACGTGACCAACGCCTATGCCGGCTCGCTGGCCTGGAGCAATTTTTTCTCGCGCGTCACGCACAGCCACCCGGGCCGCGTCGTGTGGGTGGTGTTCAACGCGCTCATCGCCTTCATGCTGATGGAAATGAACGTGTTCGAGGCGCTGGGCGACGTGCTCGGGCTCTACGCCAACATCGCCATCGCCTGGATGATGGCCGTGGTGGCCGACCTGGTCATCAACAAGCCGCTCGGCCTGTCGCCGCCGGGCATCGAGTTCAAGCGCGCACACCTGTGGGACATCAACCCGGTCGGCGTCGGTGCGATGGCGTTGGCCTCGGCGCTGTCGATCACCGCGCACCTCGGCTTCTTCGGGCCGATGGCGCAGGCCTTCTCTGCATTGATCGCGCTCGGCACCGCGCTGGTCACGTCGCCGCTCATCGCGTGGGCGACCGGCGGCAAGTACTACATCGCGCGCACCTCCAACGAGAACGGTGCCGCGTTGTTCGCGCCGGCCCCGGGCGCCCGCTCGGTGCGGTGGGCTCGGGTCGAGTCGGAGATCGGCACCTACCAGCGGCTGGCCGTGCAGCGCTGCGTGATTTGCGAGCGCGAGTACGAAGGGCCGGACATGGCGCACTGCCCCGCGTACCAGGGCGCGATCTGTTCGCTGTGCTGCACGCTCGATGCGCGGTGCGGCGACCTGTGCAAGCCGCAGGCCGGCTTGTCGGCGCAGTGGTCTGCCGCCCTGCGCTGGCTGCTGCCCAGGCGCAGCTGGCGCTACCTCGACACGGGGCTCGGCCACTTCCTGCTGCTGATGCTGATCATCGTGCCGCTGCTGGCCATCGTCTTCGGCGTGCTCTACACGCAGGAGCTGCGAGCGCTGGCCGAAGGCACGCTGGAGACGATGACGCCCAACGAAACGGTGGGCGCGCAGGCCGCGCTGCGCTCGGGTTTTTCGAAGGTCTACATGGCGCTGCTGGTGCTGGCCGGCATCGTGGCTTGGTGGCTGGTGCTGGCGCAGCAGAGCCGCAAGGTGGCGCAAGAAGAGTCGAACCGCCAGACGCATCTGCTGGTGCGCGAAATCGCGCTGCACCACGAGACCGACCGCGCGCTCCAGGCCGCCAAGCAGGCCGCCGACGAGGCGCGCGAAATCGCGGAGCAGGCCAAGCGCGCCGCCGACCAGGCCAACCAGGCCAAGAGCCGCTACATCAGCGCCATCAGCCACGAGCTGCGCACGCCGCTCAACAGCATCTTGGGCTACGCGCAACTGATGGGCGAAGACGCCTCGGTGCCGCCGCATCGGCAGCAGGCGGTGGCCGTCATCAAGCGCGGCGGCGAGCATTTGCTGTCGCTCATCGAAGGCACGCTCGACATCGCCCACATCGAGGCCGGCAAGCTCACGCTGCATGCGCGGCCGATGCGCTTTGCCGACACGATGCGCGAGCTGGCCGACATGTTCGAGCTGCACGCCGAAGAGAAGGGCCTGGCCTTCGTCTTCGAGCCCGCCGACGCATTGCCGGAGGTGGTTCGCGCGGATGAGAAGCGGGTGCGGCAGATCCTGATCAACCTGCTCGGCAACGCGATCAAGTTCACCGCGTCGGGCCAAGTCACGCTGCGGCTGGCACATGCGCGCGAGTTTGCGACCATCGAGATCGAAGACACCGGCCCGGGCATGGCGGCCGAAGACATCGAGCGCATCTTCGAGCCGTTTTCGCGTGGAGCCTCGGGCGGCAACCCGGCCATTCCGGCCAATGGGGGCAGCGGCAACGGCTCGGCGCCAGGCGCTGGACTCGGGCTCACCATCGCCAAAATGCTGACCGACCTGATGGGCGGAGAGATGCAGGTGCAGAGCACGCCGGGCGTCGGCTCGGTGTTCCGGGTCCGGCTCTTTTTGCCGCGCGTGCACGAAGCGCCGGCACTGGCCGGCCCGCGCCGCGCGCCGCTCGCAGCGCCCGTGCCGCGGGTGCGCCGCGGCTACGAGGGCGAGCGTCGCCGGCTGCTGGTGGTCGACAACGAAGAGGCCGATCGCGAGTTGCTGGTGCAGGTGCTGACGCCGCTCGGCTTCGAGCTGCGTGCGGCCGCGAGCGGTCACGATGCGCTCGATCTGCTGGCCGCCGGGTACAGGCCCGACGCGATGTTCGTCGACTTGGCGATGCCCGGCATCGACGGCTGGGAGACCATCCGGCGCGCCCGCAAGCTCGGGCTTTCGCGCGCCGTCATCGCCATCGTTTCGGCCAACGCCTTCGACAAGCGGCTCGACAACGACGTCGGCATCACGCCCGAAGATTTTTTCGTGAAGCCGGTGCGCCACAGCGAACTGCTCGACTGGCTCGAGCGGCGCCTGGGCCTGCAATGGACTGCGACGGCGGCACCGATACAGGTCGCGAATAGCGGGCTCGACGCCAGCATCCTGGTGCGGCCCGCGCCCGAGCGATTGCGCGCGCTGGAAGAAGCCGTCGGACTGGGTTACTTTCGCGGCATCATGAACCAGCTCGACGACATCGATGCCGAGCAGCCCGAGTGCGCTGCCTGGA
>JAQGMP010000250.1 GCA_028292285.1 Variovorax sp.
AACACGGTGCTCGGCAACAACCTGGCGGCCAAGGCGCCTGCCGATGGCTACACGATGCTCATCACGCCGTTGCCGTACTCGGCTTTGCCGGCGCTTTATGGTGGCAAGCTGCCTTACGACGCGGTCAAGGATTTCACGCCGCTGGTGTGGGCCGGCAGCACGCAGAACGCGCTGGTCGTGCGCAACGACCTGGGCGTGAACAACGTGCGCGAGCTCATCGACTACGCGAAGAAGAACCCCGGCAAGCTCAACTTCGGCTCGACCGGCTCGGGCTCGTCCAACCACCTGTCGATGGAGCTTTTCATGAGCATGACCGGCACGCGCATGACGCACGTGCCGTACAAGGGCAGCGCGCCCGCGGTCATGGGCATGCTGGGCAGCGAGATCGACGTGTTGTTCGACAACGTGCCCAACCTGATGCAGCAGATCAAGGCGGGCAAGCTGAAGGCGATCGCCGTGACCGGCGCCGAGCGCGCGGCGCTGCTGCCCGACACGCCCACCGTCGCCGAGGCCGGCGTGCCGGGCTACGAGGTCAACGTGTGGTTCGGCATGCAGATGCCGGCCGGCACGCCCAGGGCGTCTGTGGAGCGTGCCAACCAGGACATCGTCCGCATCCTGCGCGACCCCGAAGTGGTCAAGCTGTTCCGCGACCAGGGCGTCGAGGTGGTCGCCAGCACGCCGGAGGCTTTCGCGGCGTTGCTGCAGAAGGAGATCCCGAAGTGGAGCAAGGTCGTCGAGACCGCCAACATCAAGCTCGACTGACGCTCGCGGCGCTGTCGATCTCGCCCAAGTCGCCGGCGCTCAATGCGCCTGCGACGCCACCGCAATATCCGGCAGCACGTTCATCACGCGCAGCGTTTGCTGCACCACCTGGCTGAAGACCGGTGCTGCGACCAGGCCGCCGAAGTACTTGCCCGCACTCGGCTCGTCGATCATCACCGCGACGATGATGCGCGGCTTGTCGATCGGCGACATGCCGGTAGACCAGGCGCGGTACTTGTTGCCGGCGTAGCCCTTGCCCTCCTGCTTGTGCGCGGTGCCGGTCTTGCCGCCGACCGAATAGCCCTGCGTCTGCGCCAGCGGCGCCGTGCCGCCGGGCGCGGCCGCCAGATGCATCATGTGGCGCACTTCGGCGGCGACGTCCGAAGAAAAGACCTGCACGCCGACCGGCGCCGCGGCGGTCTTCAGCAGGCTCACCGGAATGACCTCACCGCCATGCGCGAACGCCGTGTACGCATGCGCGATCTGGAACAGCGATGCCGACAGGCCATAGCCGTACGACATGGTGGCCTGCTCGATCGGCTTCCATGACTTCCATGGCCGAAGCCGTCCGGTGACGGCCCCCGGAAAGTCGGTTTGCGGCTTCTGCCCGAAGCCGACCGCGGTGAACGAATCCCACATCTCGTGGGCCGTCATGCGCTGCGAAATTTTGGTGGCGCCGACGTTGCTCGATTTCTGGATCACGCCCTCGACCGTCAGCACGCCGAAGTTCTCGTCGTCGTGAATGGTGGCGCCCGCCACCGTGATGCGGCCGGGGTTGGTGTCGATGATGGTCTGCGGCTTGACGCGGCCCAGCTGCAGCGCGGTGGCGACGGTGATCGGCTTCATCGTCGAACCGGGCTCGAAAACGTCGGTCATCGCGCGGTTGCGCAGCCCGTCGCCGCCGAGCGCGCGGCGGTCGTTCGGGTCGAAGCTCGGGTAGTTGGCCATCGCGAGCAACTCGCCGGTGGTGGCATCGACCACCACCACGCTGCCGGCTCTGGCCTTGTTCTCGATCACCGCGTCGCGCAGCTTTTCGTACGCGACGAACTGCACGCGTTCGTCCAGGCTCAACTGGATGTCGGCGCCTTCGATGGGCGGCAGCGTCTCGCCGATGTCTTCGACGATGCGGCCCAGGCGGTCCTTGATGACGCGGCGCGAGCCCGCCTTGCCCGACAGCGCCTTGTCGAACGCCAGCTCCACGCCTTCCTGTCCGCTCTCTTCGACGCTGGTGAAGCCGGCGACGTGCGCCGCGGCCTCGCCTTCGGGGTAGAGCCGCTTGTAGTCGCGGCGCTGGTAGATGCCTTTGATGTTGAGCTCGGCGATCTGTTTTGCCACCGCGACGTCGACCTGGCGCTTGAGCCAGACGAAGGTCTTGTCTTCGTCTTCCAGCTTCTTGTCGAAGTCTTTCTGCGACATGCCCAGCAGCCGCGCGGCCTGAACCAGCTTGGCCTTGACCTCCGGGTCGTCGCGCTCGATGTCTTCGGGAATGGCCCACAGGCTGGGGGCCGGCACGTCCGACGCCAGGATCAAACCGTTGCGGTCGAGGATGCGGCCGCGGCTGGCCGGCAAGTCGAGCGTTCGCACGAATCGCACCTCGCCCTGGTGCTGAAAGAAATCGTTGTCGAAGACCTGGACGAAGGCCGCGCGTCCGGCCAGCACCACGAAGCCGGCGGCGATGGTCGCGACGATGAACTTGCTGCGCCAGACCGGCGTCTTGCTCGCAAGCAGCGGGCTGGGTGCGTACTGCACGCTGAGGCCGTTTCGGCGCATGATTTTCTACTTCCCTCGGATGAACGATGTCATGCAGATAGACGGGCAGGCGCCGCCGAAGTTCCACGCGACATCACAGACGTTTCATCACCGATTCTCCATCGCCGACGTCACCTCGCGCACCACCTCGATGAACGCGCGCAATCCGGCGGGTACATGGCGGTGACCAGGGTAATACAAGCGAAGTCCGGGATAAGCCGGCGTCCAGTCTTCGAGCACGCGCAGAAGTCGGCCGCTGGCCAGGTGCGGCTTCACCGGCCACTCGCTCAGCCATGCGAGGCCGGCACCATCAAGTGCGGCATCGAGCATCAGGTTGTGGTTGTCCAGCGTCAGCGGCCCAGGCACGTCGAGGGCCATCGTCTCTCCCCGCTTTTCGAACTCCCAGCGGAACATCGCACCGCTGGACATGCGGCTGCGCACGCAGACGTGTGACGAGAGCAGGTCCATCGGCGACCTGGGTTTCTTGTGCGTCTTGAAGTACGCGGGCGAGCCGACCACGGCAAAGCGCTGCGGCAGTCCGCAGGGCACGGCGATCATGTCTTGCGGAACAGTCTCGGCCAGCCGGATGCCGGCATCGAAGCCTTCGGCCACGATGTCGATCAGCCGGCCTTCGGTGA
>JAQGMP010000260.1 GCA_028292285.1 Variovorax sp.
AGTTCCGGACAACCCTCGCGCCACCGTGCAATGCGCTCCAGATTCTTCTCTCCGCTGGCCGGCCGCTTCATGCGCTTGAGCACATCGGGATGGCTGTGCTGCAGCGGCACATCGAGGTACGGCAACACCTGACCACTTGCCATCAACGGAATGATTTCGTCGACGCTCGGGTACGGATACACGTAGTGCAATCGAACCCAAGCGCCGTACGGTTCGGCAATTTCACCGAGCGTCTTCACGAGATCGAGCATGCGGGTCTTGACCGGCTTGCCATCCCAAAAACCGGTGCGGTATTTGACATCGACACCATAGGCCGACGTGTCCTGGCTGATCACCAGCAGTTCTTTCACGCCGCCTTCGAACAACGCCTTGGCTTCGCTCAGCACATCGCCGACCGGTCGCGACACGAGGTCGCCGCGCATGGAGGGGATGATGCAGAAGGTGCAGCGGTGGTTGCAGCCCTCGCTGATCTTCAGGTACGAATAGTGGCGTGGCGTGAGTTTGAGCCCGGCGATGCCGAAGGCGCCTGGCACCAGATCGATGAACGGGTCGTGCGGCTTGGGCAGGTTCAGATGCACCGCATCCATGACCTCTTGCGTGGCATGCGGGCCGGTAACGGCAAGCACGCTCGGGTGCATCTGCCGCACCAGATTGCCGCCCAGGTCACCCGTCTTGGCCCCGAGGCAGCCGGTCACGATCACCCTGCCGTTTGCAGCCAATGCGTCGCCGATCGCGTCGAGACTTTCCCTGACGGCGTCATCGATAAAGCCGCAGGTGTTGACGATCACCAGGTCGGCGCCTTCGAAGGTCTTGGACGTTTCATAGCCTTCTGCGCTCAGCCGCGTCAGGATCAGTTCGGAATCGGTCAGTGCTTTGGGGCAGCCGAGGCTGACAAAGCCGACTTTAGGGGCGGCCTGGGTGGCCGGGCGTTCGGGGGAAACAACTTCGCTCATATCCCCGTATTGTCCCAGCTATCGTCGGGCAACACGGCTTTCAGGGGCGCTTCAACCCGAACGCGCCGAGCACCTGCTCGGTGCTTTTCTGCATCTGCTCCTGCATCTGCAAAAAGACATTCTTCGATTGCTCGACATAGTTGCCCATCAGCCCTTGCAGCATGGGCGATTGCGTCGTCATGAAACGGGACCACATCTCAGGCGTCAAGCCCTCGGCCTTCTCCGAGAGTTGGGCTTGCACCTCGGTCATGGCCTGGATGTTTTTCTCGAGGTACGGACCCATGTAGCTCTGCATGGTTTGTCCGTAGAAACGGATGATGCTGGAGAGCACCTGCTCGGTAAACATCGGCGCCCCGCCTGCCTCTTCTTCGAGGATGACCTGCAGCAGGATGCTGCGGGTCAGGTCATCGCCGGACTTGGCGTCCCGCACCACGAAGGGCGCGCTCTGCATCACGAGTTGCTTGATGTCGGTCAGCGTGATGTAGGTGGAGGTTTCCGTGTCGTAGAGCCTTCTGTTCGGGTACTTCTTGATGACGCGCTGCCCCGGTTTGCCACCGGACTTCTTGCTCTGCACTGGGGACTCCTTCACGTGTTCACGCCGTCGCGTCCGAGGCATTCTAGGGAGCGGCCTCACAGCGTCGCGCCAAGGTTTACCCTGACCGACACGGGAGCGTCGGCGCTAGTCCAGTGCGGTGGCGTACTCGGCGCCGCAGACCTTGCACGCCGCAGATTCGGGGCGCGTGTCGGTCGGCTCACGGTAGTGGAGCGGGCTCTTGATGCCGTTGAAAATCCAGCAGCGCGGGCAGTGCTCCTGCCCTGCCACCGGCAGATAGGCCCGGGCCCGCTGCTCGGCGCGCTCCCGCGTGACCGGCGAGCCTTGCCGCACCGTGCGAGCCACCTCTTCGGCCGCCATGGTGCCGGCACGGCCGTTGGCGCGATCGTTCAAGCCATAGACGACACGCGCGAACTCGAGCGGCGCCTGGCGAAGAAGCGCGGCAAGCCGCATCTCTTCGAGTGCGGGTTCGATCGCGGTGTGCGACGAAGCGGAGGTCGGATCTGTGGAGGACGAGGACATCTGGTTACGTAGTATGTCCAAAATCCCGCGATCGGTGGGGAGAGTTGGCCCGCTTGCTGCAAAAAACCTGAGCCGAGTGGATCGGCGAGGCGTATTAGGCAACGATTCACGGTGCTGGACCGGCCTGAATTGAACAGTGATGCCGGAACCGTGATCTGAAAACGGGAAATTGGTAGGCGCGATTGGACTCGAACCAACGACCCCCACCATGTCAAGGTGGTGCTCTAACCAGCTGAGCTACGCGCCTAAGGATGCATTCGAGAGCGCGATTATAGCCCGAGAAATCGAGGTATTCAGCGTCGACGTGCAGAACGCACACCGGCAACCCCGGCGACGACCTTCAACACGTGCGCGAGGCGCGCTGCATCGGCGATCTCGACAGTGAACGTCATCCACGCCGTGCCCTTGACCGACTGCGTCAGCACACCGATGACATTCATCTTCTCGCGCGTCAGCACTTCTGAAATGTCGCGCAGCAAGCCTTGCCGGTCCGATGCCTCCACCGCCACGTCGACTGCGTACACCGCTCCATCGTCGGGCTTGGAGGCACCCCACTCCACATCGATGACGCGCTCTGTGTTGCGGCTCGCCATCTGCCGAAAATTGCTGCAGTCCGCACGATGGATGCTGACGCCATGGCCCCGCGTAACGAAGCCGCCGATGGCGTCGGGCGGCGCCGGCTTGCAGCACTTGGCGAGTTGGGTCATGAGCGACGAAACGCCGACCACCAGCACGCCGCCCTTGGCCGATTTTTCGCTGCCGCGCGACTTGCGGATCAGCGCGCCATCGTCGGCACCCGGCGCGGGCTCCGGCGGACGCAACAGCATCTCGATGTTGCGCAGCGAGAACTCGTCCTTGCCGACCACTTCGAACAGGTTGTCGGCCGACTTGAAACCCAGCTGCGATGCCAGGTCGTCGAGCTTGATCGACGTCTTGCCTTCGCGCTGCAACACCTTTTCGACCGCGTCGCGGCCGCGCGCCACCGTCTCGTGCGTGATCTGCGCATTGAACCAGGCGCGCACCTTGGCACGGGCACGATGGCTCGCCAGATAGCCGAGTTCGGCATTGAGCCAGTCGCGCGACGGGCCGCCTTCTTTGGCCGCGACGATCTCGACCGTCTGGCCGTTTTGCAGTGGGGTGTTCAGCGGCACCATGGCGCCGTCGATGCGCGCGCCGCGGCAACGATGGCCGAGGCTCGTGTGCACTGTGTAGGCGAAGTCGACAGCCGTCGCGCCTTGCGGCAATTCGACAATGGCCGCATCGGGCGTCAGCACATAGATGCGGTCGTCGAACAGCCCCTGGCCTTGCGAACCGCCCGACAAGTCGCGCTCCCAGGCCAGCAATTGCCGCAACACCGCGATCTTGGCGTCGTATTCGCCGCTCGCCCACACGCCGGCGTAGCCCTTGTGCCCGGCCTCTTTGTAAGCCCAGTGCGCAGCCACGCCATGCTCGGCATGGTCGTGCATTTCTTCGGTGCGGATCTGGATCTCGATCGGCTTGCTGGCCTGCCCGTCGACCACCGCCCGCACCACCGTGTGCAGCGACTGGTAGCCGTTCGGCTTGGGCCGCGCGATGTAGTCGTCGAACTCCTCGTCGATGGGCTGAAAGTGCGAGTGCACCCACGCCAGCGCCGCGTAGCAGTCTTTCACGTCGGGCACCACCACGCGCAGCGCGAGGATGTCGAACACCTGCGCGAAGTCGAGCGACTTGCCGCGCATCTTCTTGACGATGCTGTAGATGTTTTTCGGGCGCCCCTGAACCTTGGCAAGCACGCCTTCCTGGTTCAGCTCCCGCTCGAGCGTCGAGCGCAATTGCTCGACGTAGCCTTCGCGCTCGATGCGCTTTTCGTCGAGCAGGCGCGCAATGAGCTTGTACGTTTCCGGCTCGAGAAACCGGAACGAAAGATCCTCGATCTCCCACTTGACCTGCCAGATGCCGAGCCGGTTGGCGAGCGGCGCAAAAACCTGCAGCGACTCGCGCGCCACGTTCTCGGCCACCGGCTCCTTGCAGGCAGCCGCATGCCGCAAAGTCTGCAGCCGTGAGGCCAGCCGCAGCATGACGACGCGCAGGTCCCGGGAGAACGCCAGCAGCATCTTGCGGACGTTTTCCGTCTGTGAGCCGAGGCCATCGGAGAGCTTGCCGGCCGTAGCCGAGCGGGCCTGCTTCTGCACGTGGACCAGTTTGGTCGTCTCCACCGCCAGCGCCGCGAAATTGTCGCCGAAGACCTTGGCGATCACCTCCTGCGGGCGGTTCAGATGCTGGCACGAATAGACCAGATAACTCGCCGCCTGCATGGCCTCCGATCCGCCCATGCGCGCAACGATGGTGGCCACGGCGTCTGCGTGGGCCAGCGTGTTCTCGCCCGTGTCCAGCGTCTCGTCGGCGATGAGCGGCTCGGCAAAGGCCCGGGCGCGCGACAGCATCTGGTCGATCACTGGCGCGCGGTCGGCCGTGGCGGCAGACAACGGATAGTCGATAACGAGATGCTCGGACACGGGCACTACCAGCGAACGGGGTTGAACAGCAATGAGCCTGACCTGTCAGTCGAGCAGGAACGATGCGACGGCTGCACTTTGTTCGGGCACCACGAAGGTGGGCGCATGACCGACACCGTCGAACTCCACCAGTCGCGCATGCGGGCCGCGCGCGGTCATGGCGGTCGCCGTCTCACGCGACAGCAAGTCCGATTGCGCACCGCGTGTGAGCAAAGTCTTCGCCGTGATGGCGTCGTACAACGCCCAGAGCACCGCCTCGCCTTGCGTGGCGGCCTCCGCTGTCATCGCGCGCAAAGGCAGTGCGATGGCCGGATCGTAGTGAAGCAAATAAGGACCGGCATCTCCCGTGGCGACGACTTTGGCGTCGCCCGCGGCACTGCGCGACGCCGCAGGCGCGACCATGTGCCGCGACAGTTCCAGCCACTGCGCCGGAGAGTGCGGGCCGAAGGTGCTCGACAGCGCCCACATGGCGTCGGCCGCGGCATTGAGCGTGGCGTAGCTTCCGCCCTGCCCGACATAAGTACCGATGCGCTTGACCGCGGCGGTGTCCAGCGTCGGGCCGACGTCGTTGATGACGAGCCGGCGAATCGGCGCCGGCAACGGCACGCTCGGGCTGCCGGCCACGGCGATGCCGATCAGCCCGCCCATGCTGGTACCGACGTAGTCGAGCATGCCGATCGCTTGCTCCGCGTGCAATTGCCCGGTCAGCGCGATGACGTCGGCCGCGTATTGCGGCAGTTGATAGCCATCGGGATTCTTGAGCCAGTCGCTCTCGCCGCGACCGACGATGTCGGGGCAGACCACGCGAAGGCC
>JAQGMP010000289.1 GCA_028292285.1 Variovorax sp.
TCGGCGCGCGGCCCGTGACGGCTGGTGCAGCCACGAGTTTTGAAACTGAACGAAGCAAGCCATGGCGCCCAAAATTCAGCGCATTGACCCTTGGTCATGACCACCCGTGATGTCGAGGCCACCGCCGGCTGGTATGTCAAGGTCCTTGGCTTCAACGCGAGATCTTCGGACACAGCAGCGTCTGCTATCAAATTCGGCCTGCAGAAATCCAATCTGCGCCCGGTAGGGGATGCTTGATGGAGTACCAGCCCGGTGGACGCGCCCGGGCATCTGGACATGTGTTTTCTGATGCAAGGCCCGATCTCCGCCGTAGCCAGGCACTTCGAGGAATGCGGTGTCGAAGTCGCCCACGGGCCGTTTGCGCAGATTGGCGCCCTCGGGCCGATGACCTCGGTCTACTGCTGCGACCCCGACGGCAACCTGATCGAGATTGCTTCCGATGAAGAGGACGCATCGGGCGCAACGTGAGACGGCGTGAGCCTCAAACGATCTGCACTTCTTCGACCAGATAGATGCCGACAGGCCGGAGCATGGCGTCTTCATGCAGCAGGCGTTGACCCTGCACGGAGGCCAGCGCCACGCGCGCGCTGGCTGCATCGTCAAACCACAGCTCGGATATGGCTTCTGCACCAGAAGCATCGCCGGAGGGAACACCGGCGGCAACCGGATGGCCGCGATCGGTGACGAAGTTCTGCACGTAGCCGCGCACGCCCGGCAGGTCGCGACCCGCTTTGCGGTTGTCTTCCAACCAGTGCTGGCGCAAATCCGTGTCCGGCGCCTTGGCGCGCCGGGTACTTACCCAGATTATCTTGCCAGCATGCTTGCTGCCACCCCGTGGGATGACTTCGTCGGACTCGACTACCAGGATTGTGATCCCGCCCTGGAATTTTGGAATGTCGAGCTTGCAGGCCGCGTACTCGGGGGATGCGTCGGATTGCTCCATGTGGGCCACGCTATCGAACGAGAGCTGTGAGATGCCGTCGATGGTTTGCACGGGTGAGTCGGACGCTTCGTACATGCGCTCGACGATGTGGTTCTGGCGGTAGGTGCCTAGCCCCGGCAGCTTTGCTGCGAGCGGGCCGTGGACGTTGCGCCAGTGTTCGCGAAAAGCCTCTTCGCTCAGCCTTGGCAGCCTGCTGAAAACTCCACTGCGGTAGATCATTGATTCAACTCCTTGGTGTTGGTGAGTAGTTGTGCTTGGGACGAAATGTGGTGACAGCGTTTCATGCGGCATATCCCCGTTGGGGTCGAGCAAATCGGATGTTCCTGCCGGAGGAATGAACAGCTCCGAGAACCAGGGTGCGCTTATCTGTCCTACCAAAAACCAAAGCGATCACTCTTCGAAAAAAATCGAATGATCCTTCATTTACAAAAATTCTCACAATAATCAATGAAATCAAAATGTTAGGTCTTCGTGAAACGGCCTAAATCGCCTTTAACCTTGGTTGGATCTTAATGGTCTTACCTTATCCTGAGTTCCGGGTTATTACCGATGGGATAAGGGCATGACCACGCCTAGCATCCGGTGGCGTCCCTTCCTGTTCGTGTTTGCCGGAGACGAAAAATGACCAAATCCCATGCTCCGCCGGAGTTCACTGGTGCCACAGCAAACGGCGCGCGCCCGTTGAACCGGGCAAGGCTGCAAGACCTGTTGATGAAAGCCGTGATGGGCGACCTCAAGCGCCTGCGCTAAAGGCGGATCGCATGCACACCCACGATCTTGTAGTCCGCGGCGGCGCCGTTGCCGATGGACTGGGCGGCCCGCTGGTTGAAGTCGATGTCGCGGTCGCCGATGGCCGGATCGTCGAGGTCGGCCGCGTCGCCGGCAGCGGGCGTGAGGAGATCGACGCACGCGGCCTGATGGTCACTCCGGGCTTTGTCGACATCCACACCCATTACGACGGCCAGGCAATTTGGGACCAACGTTTTGCGCCTTCGAGCTGGCACGGCGTCACTACCGCTGTGATGGGCAACTGCGGCGTCGGCTTTGCTCCAGTGCGCAAGGCCGACCATGACCGGCTGATTGAACTCATGGAGGGCGTGGAGGACATCCCCGGCGTGGCATTGCAGGAAGGGCTGGACTGGCACTGGGAGAGCTTCGGCGACTATCTCGATGCGCTGGAGCGCCGACCTCACGACATCGACTATGCCGCGCAGCTGCCGCATGCCGCCTTGCGGATTTATGTGATGGGCGAGCGCGCTTCGCGGCTCGAGATGGCCTCCGCCGACGACCGTGCGCGTATGCGCGCACTCACGGCCGAGGCAATGCGCGCCGGAGCCATCGGCTTTTCGACTTCGCGCTCGATCAATCACAAGTCGGTCTCCGGTGCACCGACGCCGACCTTGCGTGCCGCCGAAGAAGAACTCACCGCCATAGCGCTCGGCGTACGCGATGCCGGGCGCGGCGTACTGCAGATGATCACCGACTTCGACGGTGCGGACGTGGACGGCGAGTTCGCGCTGATGCGTCGGCTGGTCGAGGCTTCGGGACGGCCGCTGTCGTTCTCGTTGATGCAAAAGCACAAGAACGTGGCGGGCTGGAAGCGCATCCTCGCGCTCACCGCCGAAGCGGTGAGCGATGGGCTGGTGATGCGCGCCCAGGTCGCGCCTCGCGGCGTCGGTGTATTGCTCGGTCTGCAGGGCAGTCGCAACGTGTTTTCGGAGTGTGCGTCCTATCAGGCGATCGCCGAGCTACCGTTCGAGGAGCGTGTGGCGCGCATGCGCGAGCCTGCGCTGCGCGAGCGGCTGTTGCGCGAGGTGCCGGGAGCCGGCGCGACGCCATTGGGTCAGCGGCTGATCGAGTTCACCAACATTTTCCCGTTCGGCGATCCGCCCGACTACGATCCGGGTCCCAGTCAATCGATTGCCGCGATCGCTGCGCGCGAAGGCCGCACGGCGGCCGAGGTGGCTTACGAGCGCATGATGACCGACGACGGCCACGGCATGCTTTATTCGCCGTTTGCCAACTACGCGGAGCAAAGTCTCCAGGTTTGCGGCGAGATGATTGCCGACGCCAATACGGTTGTCGGGCTTGGCGACGGGGGCGCCCATGTGGGCTTGATCTCCGATTCAAGCTTCCAGACCTTCATGCTCTCGCACTGGGGCAATGCGACTGGACGTTTCGATCTGCCCTGGCTGGTCAAGCGTCAGACATCGGACACCGCACGCACGGTCGGCTTGCACGATCGCGGTGTGATCGCGCCCGGCATGAAGGCAGACATCAACGTGATCGATGTGTCTCGCCTCGGAGCATCGGTGCCGCACATGCAATTTGATCTTCCGGCGGGCGGCAGGCGACTGCTGCAGCGCGCGAGTGGCTATGTGGCGACCATCGTTTCGGGTACGCCGGTCTACCGTGAAGGCGTCGCCACGGGCGCTCTACCGGGCCAGTTGGTGCGCGGGCCGCAGCGTGCACCGGGCTGAGCGGCGTCGAGCTGCAACGAATCGGAGACGAGGCCATGAAGAACATCCGCCGCGCACTGGTGACCGCGCTGATCGCCACCATCACGCTCTGGCAGGCATCGGCCTTCGCCGAATATCCCGAGAAGGAGATCCGACTGGTCTGGCCTTTCGCGACCGGAGGGCTCGGCGCCAGTCTCGCGCGCGTCCTCGCCGATGGGTTATCGAAGCGGCTCGGCCAGCCGGTTTACGTCGATGCCAAGCCCGGCGCCGGCGGCATCCTCGCCTTCGAGTTTCTGAAGAACGCCAAGCCCGACGGCTACACGATCATGCTCGGCACCAACAGCACCTCAACCTTGTCGCCGACGCTCACGCCCAACCTGCGCTTCGATCCCGTCAAGGACTATGAACATATCGCGATGTGCTTCGTTGGCGGGAATGCGATCGTGGTGAGCGCCACCAGCCCGATCAAGAGCTTTAGCGACTTGCGCGAACAGGCAAAGGCAAAGCCGGGCACGCTGACATACGGCTCGGCCGGCAACGGCACCACTTTCCACCTGATGCCCGCAATGTTCGACCTGCTGAACGGATCGAAAATGGTGCACGTCCCTTACAAGGGCGGTGCGCCGGCCTATATGGGCTTGCTCGGCGGCGAGACCTCGGTGGTGTTCGGCGACCTGTCGTCGCTGCCTTTCGTGCAGGCTGGCAAGATGCACGCGCTCGCGGTGATGAGCAAGAAGCGTCTGGAGGTTTTGCCCGACGTGCCGACAACTTCCGAGCTGGGGATGCCGGCGCTCGTAATGGAGTCGTTCTACGGGCTGTTCGCGCCGCGCGGTACGCCGCAGCCGATCATTGACCGACTCAATAGGGAAGTGGCCGCCGTACTGGCCAGCCCGGCCACGCGTGCGCAACTGAAGACACTGGTGACTGACCCTGCGCCGGACACCAGTCCCGAGTATTTCGTCCAGCAAATCAAGTCTGAGACCGCACGTTGGCGCCCGGTCATCTTGGCCGCAGGCATCACGGTCGACTAGGAAGACTAGCGATCAACCGACTGCTGGCCAACGCCAAAAATGCTCACTTGCTCAGGACCCTCACGATGACAGAGACACACGAATCCGCTCCACTGGACGCGGTGATCGTCGGCGCCGGCTTTGCCGGCATGTACGCCATCTATAAACTGCGCCAGGCCGGCATGCGTGTTCGCGCATTCGAGGCCGGCGAAGACGTCGGGGGCACCTGGTACTGGAACCGCTATCCGGGCGCGCGCTGCGACGTCGAGAGCGTCGAATACTCATACTCGTTCTCTGAAGAACTGCAGCAGGAGTGGCAGTGGAGCGAACGTTATGCGGCGCAGGCCGAGATCCTGCGTTACGCCAACCACGTGGCTGATCGCTTTGGCCTGCGTGATGCGATCGGGTTCGAGACGCGTGTGACAAGCGGTGAATTCGACAGTGATACCAACCTCTGGACAGTTGCGACGGATCGCGGGGACGTGGTTCGGGCGCGGTTTTTCGTCATGGCTGGCGGCTGCCTCTCATTGCCTCGTATGCCGGACTTTCCAGGCCTCGACGAATTCCAGGGCAAGCTCTATCACACGGGCATGTGGCCGCACGAAGGTGTAGATTTTTCCGGGCTGCGCGTAGGCGTGATTGGCACTGGCTCCTCGGGTATCCAGGTGATTCCGCAGATCGCGCGTCAGGCAAGCGAATTGACTGTTTTCCAGCGCACGCCAAACTTCAGCCTGCCGGCTTTCAATCGTGCAATGGACCCCGAGTTCGAGCGCGAATACAAAGCGATTTACGCCGTGCATCGCGACAAGGCGCGCTATTCGTCGGCTGGAATCGCTGGACATCCCACGCCCGAGAAGGGGGCCATGGACGATGCGCCGGACGAACGCCAGAGAGTCTATGAAGGCGGTTGGTTGCGTGGCACAACCGGCTTCACGCGCATCTACAAGGACATCCTGTCAGACCCGGTCGCCAACAGCACGATGGCCGAGTTCGTGCGCGAGAAGATTCGCCGAACGGTGAAAGACCCCAAAGTCGCGGCATTGCTTACGCCGACGGACCACCACATCGGAACCAAACGCATCTGTCTGGACACCGGCTATTTCGAAACCTATAACCGAGCCAACGTGACGTTGCGCAACGTGCGCAGCGAGCCGATCGTCAGCATCACGTCGCAAGGCATCCGTACCGAAGCCGCGGACTATGCGTACGACGCTATTGTTTTCGCGACCGGCTACGACGCGGTCACCGGTGCAGTGCTCAACATTGACATCCGCACCAAGGGAGGCGCGAGTCTGGCCGAGAAGTGGACCGCTGGCCCGCGCACTTACCTCGGGCTGATGACTGCAGGCTTTCCGAATCTCTTTCTCATCACCGGCCCGGGCAGTCCCTCGGTGCTGACCAACATGCTCACCTCCATCGAACACCATGTGGAGTGGATTGCGGAGTGCCTTCAACATCTTCGCGACAAAGGCATGGTGCGTATGGAGGCGCAGCGAGGCTTCGAGGATGAATGGGTCGAGCATGTCAACCAGGTGGCTGACGCAACCCTGTTCCCGACGGCCAACTCCTGGTACACCGGTGCCAACATTCCGGGCAAGCCACGTGTCTTCTTGCCTTACATCGGCGGGCACGGCAATTACCGCATCAAGTGCGCCGAGGTTGCATCAAATGGCTATGAAGGCTTTGCGCTAAGCGCCTGACACCGTAGCCGCAGACACCGGTGCTGCAGACGCCGCGCCCGGCCGTCAGGCTGTCCGGATCCAGACTGCCTTGGTTTGCAAGAACTCGTCCATGTGCTCGGTGCCCGACTCGCGCCCGTAGCCGCTCATCTTGTAGCCGCCGAAGGGCACGGCCGCATCCATGGCCTGGTAGCAGTTGATCCACACCGTGCCGGCGCGCAGGCCCCTGGAGACCTTGTGCGCGTTGGCGATGTCGCGCGTCCACACGCCGCTGCCCAGTCCGTACTGCGTGTCGTTGCCGCGCCGGATCACCTCGTCCACGCTGTCGAAAGGCATCGCAGAAATCACTGGCCCGAAGATCTCCTCGCGCGCGATGGCCATGCTGTCGTCGACACCGGCGAACACCGTCGGCTCCACGAAGTAGCCCTCGGCCAGCGCCGCGTCCGAGATGCGGTTGCCACCCGCCACCGCACGCGCACCCTCCGACTTGCCGGTCTTCAGGTAGCCCGTGACGCGCTCGAGCTGCGCATCGCTCACCAGCGGGCCGAGCTGTGTCTGCGGATCCAGTGGATTGCCCACGCGCAGTGCCCTGGCGAACTTGCCCAGCCGCTCGACGAATTCATCGTGAATCGGGCGTTCGACGAAGAGCCGCGTGCCCGCGCTGCAGATCTGCCCCGAGTTGGCGAACACCGCCATCGCCGCACCGGGCACCGCCAGGTCGAGATCGGCATCGGCGAAGACGATGTTGGGCGACTTGCCCCCCAGTTCGACCGAAACGCGCTTCAGGTTGCCCGCCGAGGCGCGGATGATGGCCTGACCGACTTCGGTCGAGCCGGTGAAGGCAACCTTGTCCACGCCGGGATGGGCAGCCAGTGCGGCACCGGCCTCGCCGAAGCCCGCGACCACGTTCACCACGCCCGGCGGAATGCCCGCCTCCAGGCACAGTTCACCCAGCCGCATGGGCGACAGCGGCGCCTGCTCGGCCGGCTTGAGCACCACCGTGCAGCCCGCGGCCAGCGCCGGCGCGATCTTCCAGATGGCCAGCCCGAGCGGACCGTTCCACGGATTGATGGCGGCCACCACGCCCACGGGCTCGCGCACCGTGTACGAGAAGATCTCGCCGGCCTGCGAATTCTCGATGGTCTGGCCGTGCGTGGCCGTTGCCAGGCCCGCGTAGTAGCGCAGCAGCGCGATGGCGCGCCGCCGCTTGGCAGCGGTGGAAGCGATCGGGCCACCCATGTCGAGGGTGTCGAGCATGGCAAGCTCGTCGAAATGCTGGTCGACGAGATCGGCCAGCTTGAGCAGGACGGCTTGCCGGTCGAACGGCTTGAACTTGCTCCATGGGCCTTCGAAGGCGCGGCGCGCCGACGCGACGGCCGCATCGATGTCGGCAACGCCGGCTTCTGCAACCTCGGCCAGCACCTTGCCCGTGGTCGGGTTGTAGGTCTTGAAGGTCTTGCCCGATGCGGCGGGCACCAGCTTGCCGTCGATCAGCAGCAGCTTGGGATGGCCGTCCAGATAGGCCGGCAGCAC
>JAQGMP010000294.1 GCA_028292285.1 Variovorax sp.
CGGTACTGGAAGACTCCTTGATCCATGGCAGCACGCGCGTCGTGACCACTGCGGGCGGCACGCGGCTGTCGGTGCGCAACCTCGGCGCAGCCACGCTGGGCGAAACGATGCTGCTGCTCGCGCTGCACAAGGAAGGCCCGGCCGCACTGGCGCGATTGACCGAAGCAGCACTTACACCGCGCGAGACCGAAGTGCTGTCGTGGCTCGCCAAGGGCAAGACCAACCGCGACATCGGCGAGATCCTCGGCATGAGCCCGCGTACGGTGAACAAGCACCTGGAGCACATCTTCGAGAAGCTCGGGGTGGAGACGCGCTCGGCTGCTGCGGCGTTGGCGAGTGGGCATCTGGTTTGATGGCGTTAAACAGGTCTGCTCCTGAGCTTTTCGATGAACGCCCGGCCAGCCGGTCCGGGCGGATCATCTTTTCGGTAGACGGCGTACATCGGCAAGGCCGTGTGAATGGAAAGCCCTTCAACACGGATCCTGACCAGGCTTTTTCGACCGAGACAATCCTGAACCATCGGCAAAGGCATATGACCCCAGCCAAAACCTGCTTTCAGGAATTCCAGCTTGGCCCCCAGATCGGCAAGGCGCCATATCAGCGGCGACATCACTCCGAAGCTGTGCCCTTCAGACAGTGCGCTGCGGTCGGTCAGCGTGAGCTGGACATGTTTCATCAGCGCCGCTTTCGCGACCACGCCTCGCATTCGGGCCAACGGGTGACCCGGCGCCACCACGGTCGTCATGGGGACATCGATGAGATGTTCGCTGCGAACATCGTCGGGAATGCTGGGCAGGGATCCGATCACGCCGATTCGGGCACGTCCGTCCAGCACGGTCTGCATCACTGCGCCCAGCGCTTCGACGAAGAGCAATAGTGGCGTTGCAGGATAGGTCTGCTTGAAGTAGCCGACCGCTTTGGTCAGGCCGGACATCGGATACATGACGTCGATGACTGCAGACAACTCGGGTTCCATGCCGTCGGCAATGGACTTGGCCCGTGCTTTGAAGCCATCCATGCGGTCGACCACCGCTTTTGCTTCGATGAGCAATGCCTGCCCCGCACCGGTCAGCAAAGGATATTTTTTTGAGCGGTCGAACAACTGCACACCCAGCTGTGCCTCCAGGGTTGCCACGGTCTGGCTCACGAGGGATTGCGCTCTGGACAGTCGACGGCCCGCTGCAGAGAAGCTTCCCGCTTCGGCTGCCGCGATCAACACACGGAGTTGGTCCAAGGTCGGCGCATCGAGCATGTATCAATTTTACAGATCGTTTTGATCACAAAGTATAGGCTTCTCAGATGGGTATATACCCCCTACTCTGGTGGTATCTGCTTCAAGACCCGTGTCTTGAACGACAACCCTGAACGGATCAATGATGACTACTGCAACGCATCCATCCCGAGCCATCGTCCATCGCACACGCGGACAAGGTCATGGGACCATCGTGAGACTGATGAGCCCGTCGGATCTTGGCCAGCTCGTCAAGCCTTTCGTCTTCCTCGACTTGTTTCAGGGCGAGATGCGCAAGATGCAGCAGGCGATGCCGCTGCATCCCCATTCCGGTATCGCCACCGTCACGGTATTTACGGAGGGCGATGTTCGCTTCGACGATCCTGTGGCAGGCCAGGGCGAAATTGCCTATGGCGGCGTCGAATGGATGCGTGCCGGAGGCGGCATCTGGCACGGAAAGGAAATTTCTGCCGGCGCATCGGAAACGATGCAGGGGTTTCAGCTTTGGGTGGCATTGCCGGCCGAACTGGAGAACGGCCCTTCCGAGAGCCAATACATCGAGGCGAAAGACATGGGCTCGGTCGGCCCGGCGCACGTGATTTTGGGTGCATACCAAGGCGTCCAGAGCCCGGCCCGCTCGCCGACCGGCATGAACTACCTGCTGGTGACGCTCAAGCCTGGCGAACGCTGGACTTATCAACCACCCCCTGCCCACACGGTCGCCTGGCTTGCGGTCGCGCAGGGCGAGGTGTCGGCCGGGGGTCGCGTCGACGCTGGCGAGATGGCCGTCTTCGAGCAAAACAGCATGCCTGTCGAACTGATGGCGACAGGAAGCGAAGACGCTACTTTCGTCATCGGATCAGCCGTGCCGCACGACCACGAATTGCATCTCGGCAACTATTCGGTCCACACGTCAGCCCAGGCGCTCGCTCGAGGCGAGGAGCGCATTGCCGCTCTGCGGCTCAAGCTCATCGAAGCAGGCGATCGGCGCACCCAGTCCGGTTCCACGCCCGCCTTTTAAAGCATTCGGTCCACCCGGGCGGGTGCTGCGACTCAGGCCAGTGCCTTGCCGAATGTCGCCAACAGGCGCGTCCAGGCGCGCTCGGCCTGAGCAGCGTCGTAGACCTGTGTATCGGGTGGGCACCAGCCGTGGGCCGCCGGGTAGACCTCCACTTCGGCCGACAGCTTGGCGCTGTCGAAAGCGGCGCGCAAGGTGGCCTTGGCTTCGGGCTCCTTGGTGTCGTCGCTTTGAGCCACTGCAATCAGGTATTGAGCCTGCGTCTGGGCGACCAGGCGATGCGGGCTGTCGGGCGCTGCGGTCACCATGGCGGCGCCGTGGAATGTTCCGACGGCGCCCACGCGGCCGGGTGCCACGGTGGCCGTGCGCACCGCGATCGGCCCGCCCATGCAATAGCCGGTCGTGCCCAATTTACGAGCCTTGTCCACCTCGCGTTGCGCATCGAGCCAGGCCACGAAGGCCTTTCCGTCGCTCAGATGCGTGGCCGGCGTCAGGGCTTGCATCAGCGGCATCACCTGGGCGATCGGCGTCTGGCCGCCCTGCGGCGCGGTGGGCGCTTTCATCTGCCGGTAGAAGGGGTTCACCACCAGCACGCTGTAGCCGGATTCGGCCAGCCGCCGACCCATCTGCCTGAAAGCCGGGCGCAGGCCGAACACGTCGGGCCACACCAGTACGCCGGGCGCGGCGCCCGATGTGGGCGCCGCGAAGTACGCGTCGCAAACGCCGTCTGCCGTGGTGATGGTCACCTCGCGCTCGGCCACGCCCACGGCGTTCGCCACGCCGGGCAGCGCGGTCAACAGGCCGGCCGATGCGGCCCACACACCGAAATCGCGGCGCGTGTATTGTTTGAGTTCTTCCTGATCGTTCGAGTCACACATGGTTGGGTCTCCTTGCGTCGATCTTGACACGGCCCGGGCCGTACTCGGCGGAGCCCTCAGGTTCGAGCGTTCACCGGAACCGTCGAACCAGTACATCCAGACGAGCTTCTGTACCCGCGGACGGGATTCGTTTGGACTGCGCGAGCACAACCAATCCGTGCAGTGCGCTCCAGAGCACTTCGCCCACGACTTGCTGCCCGTCGCGATGATGTCCCAGTGCAGCGACCAGCTCTGCGAAAGCGGCACGAGCAGCCGGTGGCGTTTCGCTGGTGGCGAATTCGATCTTCGTCGGCACGACGAACATTGCTTCATAGATGACTGGTCGTGAGCGGCCGAACTCGAGGTACGCGGCACAGACCTTGTGCAGGGCGTCATTACCGCCATCAGCCTCGGCCCTCATTCGTGCTGCCAGCTCTTCGAATCCTCGAGTCGAAACCGCCGTCAGGATGTCAGCCTTCCCCTTGAAGTGGCTGTAGAGGACTGGTTGGCTGTAATCGATGAGTTGCGCGAGACGTCGAGTGGTGACCGCGCTCCAGCCTTCCGAGTCCGCCAGGTCGCATGCGGTTTTCAGAATGAGCTCGTAGCGCTCAGCGCGCTGACGCTCCTTGCGGTCAAGGTTCATGTCGTAATTCTAGCGACGATCCTTTTTCTACCGTTGCTAGATTTTCGTTGACAGCAGTTCT
>JAQGMP010000310.1 GCA_028292285.1 Variovorax sp.
ACGCACGACGAGAAAGACCTGGCTGCCGTGGCGCCGCTGCTGTGCGCCGGCATCACGACCTACTCGCCGCTGCGCCACTGGAAGGTCGGCCCGGGCCACAAGGTCGGCATCGTCGGGCTGGGCGGCCTCGGCCACATGGGCGTGAAGATCGCCGCGGCACTCGGCGCGCACGTGGTGCTCTTCACGACATCGCCGGGCAAATCGGCCGATGCGCTTCGGCTCGGCGCCAAGGAAGTCGTGGTGTCGAAAAACGCCGACGAAATGAAGGCGCACCTCAACAGCTTCGACTTCATTCTCAACACCGTGGCCGTGCCGCACGACCTCGATCCTTTCATCCGGCTGCTCAAGATCGACGGCACGCTGACGCTGGTCGGTGCGCCCAGCACGCCGCATCCTTCCCCGGGCGTGTTCGGCCTCATCACCAAGCGCCGCAGCATTGCCGGCTCGATGATCGGCGGCATTCCGGAAACGCAGGAGATGCTCGACTTCTGCGCCGAGCACAACATCGTCTCGGACATCGAAGTCATCAAGATGGCGGAGATCAACGGCGCCTACGAGCGCATGCTGAAGAGCGACGTCAAGTACCGCTTCGTCATCGACATGGCGACGGTGCAAGAGCAGGTCGCGGCTTAGCGGCTCTGCGAATCTGCCCGACCGTCAACACGCCGAAAGCTCACCATGAAAATCAGCGCACGCAACGTACTCCCCGGCAAGATCCTCTCGATCGTCCGCGGCCCCGTCACGACCGAGGTCACGCTGCAAGTCGCGGCCGGCGTCGAGATCGTGGCGACCATCACTTCGACTTCGGCCGAATCGCTCAAGCTGGTCGAAGGCGGCCAAGCCTACGGGCTGATCAAGGCGTCGAGCGTGATGATCGGGACCGACTGATTCAAAAAAGCGCAGCGCTCAACCGTGGCGCAAGCACATCCGAAACGCCGGCCGGTCCGGCGCGTCGGCCACCGCTGCGGAAATGGTCGCTGCGAAGCAGGTCACGCTGGCCGTGCGCAGCGCCACGAACGGCACGTCGTGCCGCGCGCACAACCGCTTGAGGTTGGTCATGGAATCGTGATCGACGCAATCCACCGGAAACGCCGCGACGTCGACGCCCGCGAGGGAACTGGCGAGCAGGCCCTTTCGGTCTTCCATTCCGCCATCGTGATGAATGAACTCGCCGCCGGAATCGGTCACCAGTTTGCGAATCGCGGGCGTTGACCGGGGTCCGCCGACATAGAGAATCACGGGGATCGCGGTACGGCCGCGCCGCACCGCCGATATGTTCCTTGGCGGCCAAGATCGCCTAGGCCATGGGCGCCGCCGTCACGGTCTTCACGACCACCGAGAAAAGCTGGAAGAGGCCAGGCGCATCGGCGTCGGCCCATCCAGCCAGCCGGCCCGACAGCCATTGCAAGCGATTGCCCAGCCATGCCACGACTTCCCGCAAAGCTCGCAGCGCCTATCGACGTCGATTTCTCCGACGACGTCCGCGCGCATCGATGAACTGAACGGCTCGCTGAAGGAGCCGGCGGTCGCGTCGGCAAAAGGCGGCGAGCGCGGCGGCGGCAGCGAGGTCACCGCCGTCGGGCTGCGCCTGATCGCGCAGTACCGGCAGATCGAATCGACCGCCGCCACGGCGTGCGCGGCCGAAATCCGGGCGCTCACGCGGCTGCTGGCCGTGTCGTGATCAGGCGCCGACCGGCACCTTGTCCAGAAACCCGGTGACGGCCCGCAGCTTGCCGCCGTCGAGCCGAACGAAGTCGGTGCCCTGGATCAGGTCTTCGGCGCCGCCGGGGCCGAGCGTCCACGAGAAGCGGACGTTGTCGCCGTGCGCATCGGCGGTGCCGATCAGGTTGAAGCGAAAGCCCGGATAGCGCTGGTGCACGGCGCCGACCAGCGCGCTGATCTCCTCGCGGCCGCTGGCTTGCATCAACGGATCGATGTAGTGCGCATCGGCGGCCCAGTCGGCTTCGAGCAGGCGCTTGCGGCGTGCTTCATCTGTCTCGTTCCAGACGGCGATGTAGCGATGGGCTACACCCATTGCATCGACGGCATCGGGAGTGGCGGTGTTCATGACGATTCCTTTCGAAGAGCTCACCCGCAACATCGCGGGGTGAGGGAATCGTCGCCGCGCTCCCGCGTCAGGTCGATGACGCGGGAGGTTATCGGCCTGCGCAGACGATGCGCAGGCCGATGGCGATCAGCCTTGCGCCGAAGCCAGCGCAGCGTTCAGCGTTGCGCTCGGCCGCATGATGGCGTCGCACTTCTTCGCCTCGGGCAGGTAGTAGCCGCCGATGTCGGCCGGCTTGCCCTGCACTGCAGCGAGTTCGTCGACGATCTTCTTTTCTCCTTCGGTCAGGCTCTTGGCCAATGCCTTGAAGCGCGACTGCAAGTCCTTGTCGTCGGTCTGCGCGGCCAACTCTTGCGCCCAGTACATCGCCAGGTAGAACTGGCTGCCGCGGTTGTCGAGCTGGCCGGTCTTGGGCGACGGATTCTTGTTGTTGTCCAGGAGCTTGCCTGTCGCAAGGTCCAGGGTTTTCGCCAGGATGCCGGCCTGCTTGTTGCCGGTCTTCAGGCCCAGATCTTCGAGCGACACGGCCAGCGCCAAAAACTCGCCGAGCGAATCCCAGCGCAAGTGGTTTTCTTCGACCAGCTGCTGCACATGCTTGGGGGCCGAGCCGCCCGCGCCGGTCTCGTACATGCCGCCACCGGCCATCAGCGGCACGATCGACAGCATCTTGGCGCTGGTGCCCAGCTCCATGATCGGGAACAGGTCGGTCAGGTAGTCGCGCAGGATGTTGCCGGTCACCGAGATGGTGTCGAGCCCGCGGATCACGCGCTCCAGCGTGTAGCGCATCGCACGCACCTGCGACATGATCTGGATGTCCAGGCCCGTGGTGTCGTGGTCCTTCAGGTAGAGCTTGACCTTCTTGATGACCTCGTTTTCATGCGGGCGGTACGGGTCGAGCCAGAACACCGCGGGCATGCCCGAATTGCGGGCACGCGTGACGGCCAGCTTCACCCAGTCGCGAATCGGCGCGTCCTTCACCTGGCACATGCGCCAGATGTCGCCCTTCTCCACATTCTGGCTCAGCAGCACTTCACCGGTGGCCAGGTCGACGATGTTCGCGACACCGCCGTCGGGCACCTCGAAGGTCTTGTCGTGCGAGCCGTACTCCTCCGCCTGCTGCGCCATCAGGCCGACATTGGGCACGGTGCCCATGGTCGTTGGGTCGAAGTTGCCGTTCCATTTACAGAAGT
>JAQGMP010000328.1 GCA_028292285.1 Variovorax sp.
CGTCGTCGATCGAATTCCAGTGGCTGTAGATCGGCAGCACCTTGGTCGTCGGCACCGCCAGCACCTTACCGTCGACACCGGCTTCGTCTTCCATCATCAGGATGCCCAGCGGGCGGCACGGCACCACGACGCCCGGCAGCAGCGGATACGGCGCGATGACCAGCACGTCGACCGGGTCGCCGTCGCCGCTCAGCGTCTGCGGCACATAGCCGTAGTTGGCCGGGTAGTACATGGCCGTCGTCATGAAACGATCGACGAACAGCGCACCCGATTCCTTGTCGACCTCGTACTTGATCGGATCGGAATTCATCGGGATCTCGATCACCACATTGAAGGAATCGGGGATGTTCTTGCCGGGGGAAACTTTGTCGAAGGCCATGTCTTTTATCGTGTGGTTGAGAGGATCGCGAAAGATGCGGACAAACCCGAAGTTTACTGATCGTGTCACGGTCCGTTCACACGGACCGTGACTTTTGCCTGTAAATTGCATCCGTTGGCCAATCGGCTCCGCACCCAAGTGCAGTGAGCTTCGAGGAAGCAACGCGACGGAAATCCAAGGTCCCGTACGCGTTGCGCGCAGGGTCCTGTGTGCTTTCCGTCTCCACAAGTCGCAACGAACGATTGGAGAAGCAAAAGCATGATAGGCAACACCCCCCTGATACTCGCCATGGTCTGCGGCCTCGTGGCCGTCGGCTACGGTTTCTGGGCACGCAGCTGGATACTTTCGAAAGACCCGGGCAACGCCCGAATGCAGGAGATCGCGGCCGCGATCCAGACGGGCGCGGCGGCCTATCTTGCCAAGCAGTACCGCACCATCGCCATCGTCGGCGTCGTGCTCGCGATACTGATCGGCCTGTTTCTGGACCTCACGACGGCCGTCGGCTTCATCATCGGCGCCGTGCTGTCGGGCGCCTGCGGCTTCATCGGCATGAACGTGTCCGTTCGGGCCAACGTGCGAACGGCGCAGGCGGCGACGCACGGCATCGGGCCGGCGCTGGACGTGGCTTTTCGCGGCGGTGCCATCACCGGCATGCTGGTCGTCGGCCTCGGCCTGCTGGGCGTCTCCGGCTTCTTCTGGTTTCTGATGGGCAGCGCGGCACCTGGCGCCCACCTCGCCACGCTGCTCAACCCGCTCATCGGCTTCGCCTTCGGCTCGTCGCTGATCTCGATCTTCGCGCGGCTCGGCGGCGGCATCTTCACCAAGGGCGCCGACGTGGGTGCCGACCTGGTGGGCAAGGTCGAAGCCGGTATTCCGGAAGACGATCCGCGCAATCCGGCGGTGATCGCGGACAACGTCGGCGACAACGTCGGCGATTGCGCCGGCATGGCGGCCGACCTGTTCGAAACCTACGCCGTCACGCTGATCGCCACCATGGTGCTAGGCGCCTTGATGATCACGACGGCCCCGGTCAACGCGGTGCTGTATCCGCTGGCGCTGGGCGCGGTTTCGATCATCGCGTCGATCATCGGCTGCTTCTTCGTGAAGGCATCGCCGGGCATGGTCAACGTGATGCCGGCGCTCTACAAGGGCCTGGCCGTGGCGGGCATCCTGTCGCTGATCGCGTTCTGGTTCGTCACGAGCTGGCTCATTCCCGACAACGCCATCGCTGCCAGCGGCAGCCAGCTGAAACTCTTCGGCGCCTGCTTCGTCGGCCTGGCCCTGACTGCCGCGCTGGTCTGGATCACCGAGTACTACACGGGCACGCAGTACAAGCCGGTGCAGCACATCGCGCAGGCATCGACCACGGGTCATGGCACCAACATCATCGCGGGCCTCGGCGTGTCGATGCGTTCGACGGCCTGGCCGGTGATCTTCGTTTGCATCGCGATCCTGGCCTCCTATTCGCTGGCCGGGCTGTTCGGCATCGCGGTGGCCGCCACGTCGATGCTGTCGATGGCCGGCATCGTGGTGGCGCTCGACGCCTACGGCCCGATCACCGACAACGCTGGCGGCATCGCTGAAATGGCGGGCCTGCCCGAGAGCGTGCGCAACGTGACCGACCCGCTCGACGCCGTCGGCAACACCACCAAGGCAGTGACCAAGGGCTACGCGATCGGCTCGGCCGGCCTCGCCGCGCTGGTGCTTTTCGCCGACTACACCCACAAGCTCGAAAGCTACGGCCAGGCGATCAGCTTCAACCTGAGCGATCCGATGGTGATCGTCGGGCTGTTCATCGGCGGCCTGATTCCCTACCTGTTCGGCGCGATGGCGATGGAGGCCGTGGGCCGCGCCGCCGGCTCCGTCGTCGAAGAGGTGCGCCGCCAGTTCCGCGAGATTCCCGGGATCATGGACGGCACCGGAAAGCCCGAATACGGCCGGGCCGTGAGCATGCTGACCGGCGCGGCCATCAAGGAAATGATGATTCCGTCGCTGCTGCCGGTGGTGGTACCGATCGTCGTCGGTCTGGTGCGCGGGCCGAAGGCGCTCGGCGGCTTGCTGATGGGAACGATCGTCACCGGCCTCTTCGTCGCCATCAGCATGTGCACCGGTGGCGGCGCCTGGGACAACGCCAAGAAGTACATCGAAGACGGGCACCACGGCGGCAAGGGCTCCGAAGCGCACAAGGCGGCCGTCACCGGCGACACCGTCGGCGACCCGTACAAGGACACGGCCGGCCCGGCGGTCAATCCGCTGATCAAGATCATCAACATCGTGGCGCTGCTGATCGTGCCGCTGGTGGTCAAGTTCCACGGTGGCGATGCCGCGGCCGCCACGCCGATGAAGATCGAGACGCCACCGGCTGCCATGGCACCGGCACCGGCCGCACCTTCGGCAGCGGCCGCGCCGACCGCCGCCGGCACCGTGGCGGCCATCGAAGCCGCGTCGGTCAAGGTCGAAAACGGCATCGTCAAGTTCTACTTCGAGAGCGGCAAAGCCGACGTCGCGCCGAATGGCAAAGAAGCGTTGGCCGATATCGTCAAGGCGGTGCAAAGCGGCAGCACGGTGCTGGTGAGCGGCTACCACGACGCCAGCGGCGACGCGGCGACCAATGCCGAACTGGCAAAGCAACGCGCGGTGGCGGTGGGCGAAGCGCTGAAATCGGCCGGCGCGCCGGCCGACAAGATCGAGCTGGCCAAGCCCGAGCAGTCTCAGGCCGATGGCGCGCCAGCCGAAGCGCGCCGCGTTGAAGTAAAGATCAAGTCTTGAGCAGATTTTCTGGAGCTGACCACCTGGCCTGCCGAGGCGGTATCACCAGCTTCAGTTCAGCTCGCTCAGGCTGGGCTGGCGCGTGTCCGGCGCGCCGGGCAAGGTATCGAACTGCGAGGGGCCTTCCGGCAGCCGCGAGTCCGCGAATTCGTGCAGCGCGGCGACCCAGCGCCCGGCTGACGAATCGGCCGGCTCGTCGTTGGTGAAGATGCCATTCCGGATGAAAAAGGTTTCGCCGTTGGCACGCTCAGCGTGCAGTTCGACCAGCCGCTGGATCGGAAAGGTGTACGTCACCAATTTTTCCTTCGACTTGCGGTCCTTGGCGCCGCAGTTGAAGAAGCCTTCCGCCGCAATCACGATGCACGACCCGTCGACTGCGCTCGGCTCTTCGCCGGCCGCCCCGCAGCGCCACACCGCCGACGGAAGCCGTGCACGCACCTTGTCGATGACGAGGTCGCGCTGCTTGTTCAGGCCGTTGAGCGGCGGCACCAGCGTGCGCAATTGGCGCAGCCGCTCCGAGAAAGTGTCGTCGAGCGTGAACTCGACGTGATGCGCTGCCTCGCCGGAGCGCTTGACGACTTGCATGACCACTTGTCGAGTGTTGCTCACTGCGTTCATCCTGAAAAAACGGTTGGCGATGCGCTCAGGGCATCAAATTGTTTCTAACTGTATATTGCTTTTTTGACAGTGGGTAGACAGCAATAAGTACACACCGCTACAGCAGCATTTCAGGAACGATCGGGGCGATGAGCATGTTGTAGAGGCGCTTGAAAAAGCCGGATTCCGGCTCGGTCGTCAGGATCATTTCGTTTTCGCCGTCGGTTGTCAGCCATTCGAGCGTTCCGCCCGGCTTGGTCAGGCGCAACCGGTACGAGTTCTGCAGCTTGCTGATGTTGATGATCCGCAGCATTTCGCGTGCCAGCTGCGGGCTGTCGATCACCACGCCCATCTCGGTGTTCTGGCTGGCCGAACGCGGATCGAGATTCATCGAGCCGATGAAGACGCGCCGCTTGTCGATGGCCGCCGTCTTGGCATGCAGACGCCCCAGCGATTTGCCGAACGAGCCGAATCGCTTGCTCGCCGTGGTGCGCTCCGGGCTCAACTCGTAGACGTCCGCACCGCTTTTGAGCAGGCGCTCGCGGTAGCGCGCATAGCCGGTGTGGACCAGCGGCTCGTCGTTGGCCGCCAGCGAATTGGTGAGCAGCGTCAGCTTGACATTGCGTTTGGCCAGGTCGTCGAACGCCGCCATGCCCTTTTCTCCGGGCACCAGATACGGCGAGGTCAGTTCGACATCGGTTTTGGCATCGAGCAGCAGGCCCCACACCTTCATCGTCACGCTGGTGGCGACGGCCTCGTCTTCGGTCATGTAGGTCGGCTTGCTCGCCGGATCGGCGATGGCCAGCGCCTCGCCCCACAGCAGTCCCAGCTGGCCGGCGTCGAGCTCCTCGCCGATCGGGCCGTAGCCGAGGATGTCGGACGGCGGCAGCTCGATCTTCGGCGCCGGGGCAGCCATGCCGACCCAGCTGTCGAAGTCGGCGCCCGTGAGCTTGCGCCCGCCCTCCGGCGTCACGATTTCTTCGATCGGCCGCACCTGCTCGCTGTTCCAGTAGCCATCGAAGATCGTCTCGAACTGCGGCACGACCTTGCCGATGACCAGCGCGTCCATGTCGATGAAGTTCTGCGCCTCGCTCAGGACGAAATACTCGTCGGCGATGTTCCGCCCACCCACCACCGCCATGGTGCCGTCGGCGATGAACAGCTTGTTGTGCATGCGATGGTTGAGCCGGCCGATCTCCTGCGGCGATGCGGCAAAACGCGAGATGAAGCCATTGCGGCCGCAACAGAACGGGTTGTACAGCCGCACATCGACGTTTTGGGTTTCCGACAGCGCGAGCAACAACTGCTGGCTCTTCACCGTGTAGAGGTCGTCGACCAGCACCCGTACCTTGACGCCGCGCAGCGCGGCCTCGCGCAACGAGCGCAACAGCAAACGCCCGACCGCGTCGTTTTCAAGCTGGTAGTACTGCACCACCAACGACCGCTGGGCGCGTTGCGCCAACTGAATGCGCGCATCGAGCGAGTACACGCCCAGCGGCATCAACCGGAAGCCGGAGTGCTCGCCCGGCGGCGTCGAGGCGACGGCAATCTTCGCCAGTGCGGTCGACGGGTCGGCCTGTGCCGAGGTGACCATCGGCCGTTCGCGCACCGGCGGCAGCGAACCGCAAGCGGCGAGCCATGCGACGGCGGACAGCATCGACAGCGCGCGCAACCAGCGCAGAGGCA
>JAQGMP010000341.1 GCA_028292285.1 Variovorax sp.
GCGGCGCGCCGCCTCCTCGCCGCACAAGGCGACGAAGTGCCGCTCACCACCGGTGAATTCGACCTGCTCCGCGTGATGGCCGAGAACGCGGGCCGCGTGCTGTCGCGTGACTTTCTGCTGGAGCGCACGCGGGGCCGCGATGGCGGTCCGTTCGATCGAACCATCGATGTGCAGATCGGCCGGTTGCGCCGCAAGCTCGGCGACGACCCGAACCAGCCGCGCATCGTCAAGTCGGTGCGCGGCGCCGGCTATCTGTTCGTGGCCGACGTGGTGTCGGCATGACGCCCCCGCACAAGCCGGCCGTTCCGGGCTTCGACGACGGCACCGTGTTCCGGTCGCTGTTCGCGGCCTATCCCGATGCGCTGCTGGTGGTCGATCAGCTGGGCTTGATCGTGCTGGCCAACCCGACCGCCCTGGAGCTACTCGGCTACGACGCGGACGAACTGGTGGGCCTGTCGGTCGACACGCTGGTGCCCGACGCGATCCGGCCGCGCCACGCCGCCTACCGCGCAGGTTATGCCGACCATCCGCGCACGCGTCCGATGGGGGCGCAGATGGAACTGGTGGCCAAGCGGCGAGACGGCAGCGAGGTGATGGTCGAAATTTCGCTCAGCCCGTTGAACGGCCAAGGGCTGCCGCTGGTGATCGCGGCCATCCGCAGCGTGGCTTCGTACCCGCGCGTTCAGCAGGCCCTGCAGCGCGCACGCTACGCCGAGCACCTGGCGCAGTTCAGCCGCCATGCGGTCGACGTGACGGACTTGCACCTGCTGCTCGAACAGGTGCCGGCCATCGCCGCCGAGGCGCTGCAGGTCGAGACGGCCAAGGTGCTGCTGCTCGAACCCAGCGGCGCCGAATTTCGCATTGCCGCGGGCGTCGGGCTGCTGCCTGAAGAAGCCATCGGGGATCGCATCGCCAACGAGGCGCAATCGCCGGCCGGCCATGTGGCGGCAAGCGGCCAGTCGGTGCTGGTGGGCGACTATGCGGACGCGTCGCGCTTCACCATTCCGTCGCACTACCTGATGGCCGGCTTCGTCTGCGAAATCTCGGTCCCGTTGGCAGACCGCGGGCGCACGATCGGCGTGCTGTCGGTGCGCTCCCGAACGTCCAAACGCTTCGGCGACGAAGAGATGCGGTTTCTCGAATCGCTGTCGAGCCTGCTGGCCACCGTGCTGCAGCGCACGCAGATCGAAGAGGCGCTGGGGCACGCACAGCGGCTCGAAAGCGTGGGGCAGCTCACCGGCGGCATCGCGCACGATTTCAACAACCTGCTGACGGTGATCTCCGGCAACCTGCAGGTGCTCGAAGAGGCACCCGCCTGCGCCGGCGATGCGCCGTCGCAGCAGCTCATCGGCGCTGCCATGCGCGCCACGCGCCGCGGCGCCGAACTGACGGGCAAGCTGCTCGCCTTTTCGCGGCGGCAGGTGCTGCAGCCCACCATCGTCGACGCACGCGCCCTGCTGGTCTCGCTCACCGACATGCTGCGGCGCACGCTCGACCAGCGCATCGCCATCACGCTGGTCGCCGACGCGGCGCTGTGCCTGGCGGACGCCGGGCAGCTGGAGTCGGCGCTGCTCAACATCGCGATCAACTCGCGCGATGCGATGCCGCACGGCGGCACGCTCGCGTTTTCTTGCCGCACCGTGTCGGCGACGCCGGACGATCTGGGTGCGGAACACGAGCCGCAGCGCAGCCCGTCGACGCCGGCTGACTACGTTGCCATCGCCGTGTCGGACAGCGGCGAAGGCATGCCGGAAACCGTGCAGGAGCGCGCCTTCGAGCCGTTCTTTACGACCAAGGAAGCCGGCCGCGGCACCGGACTCGGGCTGTCGACGGTCTACGGCTTTGCCAAGCAATCGCACGGTGCCGTCAAGCTGGTGAGCGCGCCCGGTGCGGGGACGACGGTCACGTTGTTCTTGCCGCGCGCCGATGGCGAGGACGACCTCGAAAACGACCTGGACACCGGCCTCGACGGCCACATCGACAACGATGCCGCACTCGGTGCCACGCGAGGCACCGTGCCGCAGGGTCTGCGCGTCTTGCTGGTCGAAGACGATGCGGAAGTCCGCAGCGTGCTGCACAGGTTTCTCCTGTCGATGGGCTGCGAGGTCGTAGCCTGCGCGCAGGCCGAGCAGGGGCTGGTCGCGTTGGCCGCCGACGGCGCTATCGCGCTGCTGTTGACCGACATCGCACTCGGCATCGGCATGCAGGGCACCGAGCTCGCCGCCAAGGCCCACGCACTGCGGCCGGCGATGGCGGTGCTGCTGATGTCGGGCTTTTCGAGCGAGCTGCTCGATGCGCCGGCCGAATGGGAACTGTTGCCGAAGCCCTGCACGCGCGCCGAACTGGAGCGCGCGATGGTGCGGGCGCTGCGTAGTTTGGAATGACGCTATTCGGAATGAAGCTCAGTGCAGCGCCACCGCTGCCGACGCCGCCGTGCCGCGCTGCATGAAAGCGGTCAGTGCCTCGACATGCGGAATATGGATGTCGCGGCGTCCTTTTTCGGAGAAGCGGATCACGTCGCCGCGTGCCAGCCGCGACAAGGCCCGGCTCACCGATTCGAGCGTCATGCCGAGGTAATTGCCGATCTCGGCGCGTGTCATGCGCAGCGTGAACTGGTCGGTGCGCAATCCGCGCTGGGCCAGCGCTTCGGCCCAGTAGCGCAGGAAGCCGGCCACGCGGGCATCGGCCGACAGGGTGCACATCGACAGCATCGAGTCTTGTTCCCGCACCAGTTCGCGGCTCATGGTCTGGTGCAGTGCCGTAAGCAAGGCGGGCGTGCGCGAACTGGCACACAGCAAGTCGTCATAACGGATGGCCCACAGCTCGCCCGTGTCCATGGCGATGGCGTCGCAGCCGTAATGCGACGTCGCGATGCCGTCCAGGCCGAGCCAGTCGCCCTTGAGATGCAGGCCGACGACCTGCTCGCGGCCCTCGCTCGACAGGTTGACCATCTTGAAGAAGCCGGCGTTGACCACGTAGAGGCATTCGAAATCCTGCCCCGCCTGGTAGACCGAATCGCCGGCGTGGACGACGCGCCGGGCGATCGGCACGCTTTGCTCGATGAGCCGCAGCATGTCGCCGATGCGTTGCAGCGGCGCCTGCGCTTGTGCTGTGCTCGGGCCGGGCTTCTGCAGGGTGGCGTATGACATGGCGGGTTCCTGGTGGATTTCTGATGGACTGACCCGAGCCTATTCACCGACTGCAACAGCATCGCCAACGCACGGAGGCGTTGCGTAACAGTGCGTGAATGCTTTGTGTCATCGCCATGGCTTGACGCACATCAATCGCCGATGCGACGGCGCGCCCTAAGGTCAGGCTCGCCCATGAACCTGCCTGTCGTCCCTGCTGCCCCTGTCGTCCCTGCCGCACCGGTCGATCGAGCCCCGTGGTCCAGCCGGGGCCTGGGCGGGGCCGACATTCGGCGCACCTTCGATCTCGCGCGCAGCCTGAAGGCCAACGCCCTCGTCGGCGAAGGACAGCCGCTCGCCGGCAAGAATCTGGCCCTGTTGCGAGCCACGCCGGAGCCATCGGACCATTCGGCGCTGCATGTCGCCGCCACCGCGCTCGGCGCTCGCGTCGCGCATGTCTGGCTGGGCGATTCGCCTGCGCCTGTCGGCGGCGAAAGCGATCTGCTGCACCTTCCGAGGATGCTCGGCCGCCTGTACGACGCTGTCGACTGCGGCGCCGTGCCGGCGGCTGCCGCGTCGCAGATCGAAGCCCAGGCCGGCATTCCCGTGTATCGCGGTCTGGAAGGGCATCCCGCAGCGGTGCTGGCCGACCTGATGGCGCTGTGCGAGCAGCGCCGGCCGGCACCGGCG
>JAQGMP010000349.1 GCA_028292285.1 Variovorax sp.
TCCGCAGCGGCCGCCTGGTCCCGGTTCTGCAGGAGTGGTGGCCGACCTATCCGGGCTATCACCTCTATTACGCAAGCCGCCGCCAGCTCGCGCCCGCGCTCGCGGTGGTGATCGATGCCTTGAGGTACCGGGCGCCGGTGCCGGAGTCGACGCCGCGCGGCTGATGATCGTGCTGATCGCACACTTGCGACAGCGGACCACGCGCTCTTTCGGCGGGCAAAGAAAAAAGCCCGCTACCGATGAGGTAGCAGGCTTTTCTTGTCGTAGCTGGTGGCTCTTCACGGACTCGAACCGCGGACCTGTGGATTATGATTCCATCGCTCTAACCGACTGAGCTAAAGAGCCGAGCCCAAGATTATAGCCGGCCCGGAGAGCCTTCAACAATCGACCCCGAACGGTGCCGCCGGCCGTACAAGCTCAGGTGAAAATCGCCCGATGCTCGCGCCCACCCTTGAAGCGGACCCCTCCACCCAGACTTCCCCCGACGCCATGGGGGACGACCAGTTGATGCTCGCCTATGCGGCAGGCGACGCAGCCGCATTCGACGTGCTGTACGCCCGCCATGAAAACGCGCTGTACCGTTTCGTGAAGCGCTTGCTGGGCTTGCGTTTGTCGGCCGAGGTCGACGAGGTGTTTCAGGACACATGGCTGCGCATCGTTTCGGCACGCGCCAGTTTTTCGCCACAAGGCGCGGCTTGGCGAACATGGGCCTTCACCATCGCCCACAACCTCGCCATGGACCGGCTGCGCGTGAGCGGCCGCGAGGTGCAGTTTTATGCCCACGACGAAGACGGCGACGGCCTCGAAGCAGGGCGTCTCTTCAGCCGCGGTCTTTTGAGCGAAGGCGCTGCGCCCTCCGACGCCGCGCATCCCTCGGCCGAAGAAGTTGCCTTCTGGCGCGCTGCCGGCCGGCGCCTGCTGGCCTGTCTGGACGAACTGCCCGACGACCAGCGCGCCGCCTTCTTGCTGCATCACGAAGACGGCTTCACCGTCGAGGCACTGGCCGATGCGCTCGACACGCATTTCGAGACGGTGAAAAGCCGCCTGCGCTACGGCATCAAGAAACTTCGCGAGTGCATGGAGCGCTATTTGTCGGTGCTGAGGGTTCGCAAATGAGCGACGAATCGATGGGCAGTGCGGCCTCGCCCGACGAGTTTCATGACGCGTCGCTCCGCCGCGCGCTCCAGAACGCGCCCGACGCCGCCGTCGCGCCCGACTGGCGCATTCGCAGGGCGATTCAGCAACGCGCGCGGGAGGCCGTCGAACCTCGCGAAGAGGATGTCTTGCTGGCGCCCATGGTCCCGCTGTGGAAGCGCCTGCTCGGCATCGGTGGCGAAAGCGGCCGCAGTCGCATGCCGTGGAACGCCGCCTTCGCGACGGTGCTGGTCGGCGTCATCGTGACGGCGCTGTGGCAGCACGAGCCTGTGCCTGAAGCGCGGCTCGATGACGAAGCGAAACCTGGCGCAACGTCGCCGGCATCGCCAACCGCAAAGGAATCCGCGAACACCATTCCGCCGGAGCCGCCCGACACCACGCCGATGCCGGGTTTGGAGCCGCGCAGTGCGGCGCCCGCGGTCGAAGCGCCGCAGGAGTCATCGACGACTTCCGTTGTTCCGACGCCAACGCCAACGCCGGACGCGGCGCCCGAGACGGCTGCAACCGCAGCGACAACCCTGCCGCCTGCGACGCCGAAGCCGGCTGCAGAGGATGCGTTGACCAAGTCGGCTCCGGCGCAGTCCCCGGCGTCCCCCGCGCCCACGCCGCCGCCGCAAGCTGCCGCGCCGACTCCCGCACCAGCACCAGCACCAGCACCAGCACCAGCACCAGAGCGCGCCCGCGAGCAGAAAGCGGCCGCGGCCGACGTCGAGCGTCCATCGAAGCGCGAAGAGGCCGACGAGGTGCCGCCGCCGCGGTCGGTTCTCAAACTGGAGCCGCTACCGGCTTCGCCTTCTCCGCCCGCTGCGTCGGCCAACGAAAGTGCGCGGGCTGCGGCTCGTCCGGCGCCGCCCGTTGTCGCTTCCGTATCGCCTTCAACGCCAACGCCAACGCCGACTCCAGCGAAGCCAGCCACACAACCGCCAACACCGGCAGCGCCGACGCAACCTGCTGCGACGCCGGCAACGCCCGCAGCGCCTTCTACCGCCGCGAAGGCGAAGGATTCGAATGTTGCGGAGCAGCCGGCGGGCGCCTCGCAATCCGCAGGCGCCGCTGCACTCGCTGCCCCTGCTGCACCGACTGCACTGGCAGCGCGGGCAGCCAAAGCCGCACCCGCACCGACCGTGCGCACCGAAGCGACCGACCCGCCGACCTTCGCCGCACTGTCTCAGTGGACGCGGCTCACCATCGCGCAAAGCGGCGGCGAAACACGCAGCTTGTCGCGGGCCGAAGGCCGCGAGTTGCTGCCGCTGATCGGTTCTGCTGCGATCTCTGCCGTGGGTGCGCAGCGTTTCGGCGGCGGCGTCGAATGGCGCCTGACCTTCGAGCGCGACGGCAAAGTGCTGGCGGTGCTCGAACTGGCGCGAGAGCAGGTTCGTTGGCGCGAAGGCACTGTGCCACCGGCGACGGGCGCGCCTTCGGCAGGCGCGCTGACGGCCCTAGTACGTTCGCTCGGCGAAGTGGTCGCGCCTCGCGTCGAGGTGCCGCCTGTCGCTCCGCCGACGTCGCTGTCACCGCCGCCGCAGCCTGTGCCGACGGCGGAACCACCGGCTGCCGCGACCGCGCCCGAAGCACCGCGCTGAGCCGCGGCCTCGGAGCGCAACTTCAGGCGTGCTTGAAGTCGGCCTTGCGCTTGTTGACGAAGGCGTCCATGCCTTCTTTTTGATCTTTCGTCGCGAACAGCGCATGGAACAGGCGGCGCTCGAACATCACGCCATCCGACAGTCCGCTCTCGAAAGCGCGGTTCACCGATTCCTTGGCCGCCATCACCGCGATCTGCGAGAAGTCTGCGATCACCAACGCGGCGCCGAGCGCCTCGTCGGCCAGCTTGTCGAACGGCACTACACGGCTCACCAGCCCCGCGCGCTCGGCTTCGGTCGCGTCCATCATGCGGCCGGTCAGCGCCATGTCCATCGCCTTGCTCTTGCCGACGGCGCGCGGCAACCGCTGCGTGCCGCCCGCACCGGGAATCACGCCCAGCTTGATTTCAGGTTGCCCGAACTTGGCGTTGTCGGCCGCGATGATGAAGTCGCACATCTTCGCCAGCTCGCAGCCGCCGCCGAGCGCGAAGCCGCTCACCGCAGCGATCACGGGCTTACGGATGGTGCGGATGGTTTCCCAGTTGCGCGTGATGTAGTCGCCCTTGTAGGCGTCCACGAAACTGAACTTGGCCATAGCACCGATGTCCGCACCCGCCGCGAAGGCGCGCTCGCTGCC
>JAQGMP010000364.1 GCA_028292285.1 Variovorax sp.
CGCCTTCCTGCAAGATCCGGTGGAGGCCGGTGTTGTCAGGCAGCTGTTGGCGGACGCCTGCCGGTCGCCGTCCGGCGGCAACCTGCAGCCCTGGCGGATACACGCCGTGGTCGGTCCGGCCACGCAGACGCTGAAGCACCGAATGATGTCGTTCCTCGACAGCGGCGGTCAGAGCAAGCCGGAGCACGAGGTGTACCCAAAGCATCTCTGGGAGCCCTTCAAAAGGCGCAGGCGCGACGCGGGGGCCTTGCGCTACCGTGCGCTGTGCGTGCCCGACAAGGACGCGCAGGCCGCTGCACAGCTGCTGCGGGACAACGCCTCGTTTTTTGGCGCGCCGGTCGGTTTGTTTTTTTGCATCGACCGCCGCTTCGGTTGTGCACAGTGGGCCGATCTGGGACTCGTCATGCAGAACGTGATGTTGCTCGCCATCGAGCAAGGGCTCGATACCTGTCCGCAAGCGGTCTGGTCGAACTGGCCGGGCGAGGTGCGGGAGTTCCTGGGGATAGACGGCGACACCATGATCGCCGCCGGGATGGCATTGGGTTACGGCGACATGACAGCACCCATCAACCTTTTCCGCACGTCACGTGCAGAGCCGGCCGAACAGTTCACGGTGCACGGCGCATAGGGCGCGCAGGACTTGCGGTGCCACTAAAATCCTGCGCCATGGGTGCATCTTCTTCAAGCAACGGCTTTACGGTTCGGCCGGTCAGCGACCCGGACTACGTCGCGTGGAGTGCGCTCTGGAGTGACTACGTCGCGTTGTCGCGCCGCAAGGATCAGACCGCGTCGCCAGCGGGCATCAGTACGATCACCTGGCGCAGATTCATCGATCCCGAGCAACCCGTTTTTGCGATCGTCGCCGAAGCCGAAGGCCAGTTGGTTGGGCTGGCTCACTTCGTCTTCCATCACAGCACCGCACGTGTTGGACCGGCCTGCTATCTGCAGGATCTTTTCACGCGGCCCGATTTGCGCAGGCGCGGCGTGGGTGCAGCGCTGATCAACGCGGTCTATGCGCACGCGGCCGAGGCTGGCGCGAGCCGTGTCTACTGGCACACCGAAGACGTCAACTCCGGCGGCCGAAGCCTGTTCGACGGACTTGCCACGAGCACCAGCTTCATCGTTTACACGCACAACCTGGTTGGTTGATTGATTGTGGGCTGAGCGGCATGAGTGCCGTTCGGCATTGACGAGCGGCCATCCTTCGGCTGCGCGCGCCAGCTCTTGAAAAGGGCGCTGCGATGGGTGCCTTCGCGAAGCGGCAGGGGTGCATGGCCCCGGTGAGCCGGACAATGTCTTACCGTCCGTTGCTGCATGTCTTCGCACTCACGGCCAAGTGATCCATGCCATCTCCTCCCATAACTCCCCTCGCGGCTGGCCCCAGCGAAGCGGCTCCGGCCCATTGGCAGCGCAATCTCGTCGTCTGCATGTTCGGGTCGTTCACCACCATCGCGGCGATGACCTTGCTGCTGCCCTTTTTGCCGATCTACGTGGAACAGTTGGGCGTGCGCGGGCATGCGGCCATCGTGCAGTGGTCGGGCGTGGCTTTCGGCGCGACCTTCTTCACGGCTGCGCTGGTGGCGCCGCTGTGGGGTCGCCTGGCCGATCGCTACGGACGCAAGCTCATGCTCATTCGCGCGAGCCTCGGCATGGCGGTCGCGATGGCGCTGATCGGGCTGGCGCAAGACGTGTATCAGCTGGTGGGCCTGCGCTTGCTGGCCGGGCTGCTGGGCGGCTATGCATCGGGCTCGACGGTTTTGATCGCCACGCAGACGCCGAAAGATCGCACCGGCTGGGCGCTCGGCACGCTGTCGTCCGCGGTCATGGCCGGCAGTCTCGTGGGGCCGTTGCTCGGCGGCTTGCTGCCGCCGCTGATCGGCATCCGGTGGACCTTCTTCGCCGCCGGCGCGGTCATCTTCGTGGCCTTTCTCGCAACCCTGTTTCTGGTGCGTGAGGCGCGGCGGCCGCCGCGCACCGAAGTCCACAAACCCAAAGGCGGATGGGCGGCCGTTCCGGACAAGCGCCCGGTGATCGCGATGCTGTTCACCGGCATGCTGCTGATGCTGGCCAACATGTCGATCGAGCCGATCATCACCGTCTACGTCGCGCAGCTCGTGGCCGACCCTTCGCGGGTCACGGTCGTCGCCGGCTTCGTGATGTCGGCCGCAGCGCTCGGCAGCATTCTGTCGGCCGCGCAACTCGGCAAGCTGGCCGACCGCATCGGCGCGTGGAACGTGATCATCGGATGCCTCGCCGTCGCCGCGCTGCTGCTCATCCCCCAGGCGTTCGTCACGGCGGGCTGGCAATTGATCGTGCTGCGGTTCCTGATGGGCTTGTCGCTCGGCGGTCTGCTGCCCTGCATCGCCAGCGTCATTCGCCACAGCGTGCCCGAGGGCGCCGCCGGCAGCATGCTGGGCTACTCGATTTCGGCGCAGTACACGGGCCAGGTCGTCGGCCCGCTCATGGGCGGTTTCGTCGGTGGGCGCTTCGGCATGCCCAGCGTGTTTCTGGCGACCTGCGTGTTGATGGCGGCGGGCGCTGCGTGGAACTGGAATGCGCAGCGGCGGTTCGCCCGCTGAAGGCCGCGCGTCTCTGCACGCGACCCAGGCAGTACGCGCGGTCCAGGCGACCCACATCGATCATAGAAAATACGACCCATGAAGATCTATTTCTCTCCCTTCTCGCCCTACGTGCGCAAGTGCCTGGTGACCGCGCACGAACTCGGCCTGGATGGCCGCGTGCAGCTGTTGCCTTCCAACGCGAACCCGGTGCAGCGTGACCAGGAAATCATCGCGAAGAACCCGCTCGGCAAGGTGCCGACCTTCATCAACGACGACGGTGCCGTGCTGTACGACAGCCGCGTGATCTGCGAGTACCTCGACGAACTGGGCGGCGGAAGGCTGTTCCCGCGCAGCGGTGCGGCGCGCTGGGAGGCGCTGACATTGCAGGCGCTGGGCGACGGCATTCTGGACGGCGCGCTGCTCGCCCGATACGAGGACGTGGCCCGGCCCGAGGCATTGCGATGGCCAGAGTGGCGTGCGGGACAGCTCGACAAGGCGGAGACCGCGCTGGCCTACCTCCAGGCCCATCCGGATGTCCTCGATCCTGGCCGCGTCGACATCGGCACCCTGACCGTGGCCTGCGCGCTTTGGTATCTGGACCTGCGCTTTGAAGGCTTCGGGTGGCGCTCCAGATACTCGATGGTGGCCGCCTGGTATGACAGGTTCAGCGCACGGCCGTCCTTGCAGCGCGTCTGGACGCTCTGAGCTGCGCAGGCGCCGGGGTGCCCTGGGCAAGAGCTCAGGGCACGACAGGCGGCAGGTACTGATCGGCGATGTGCTGTTGCTCGGGCGTCAAGACCAGGTAGAGCTGCATCACGGCCTCGTGCACGCGCTGCAGCGCGGCCGTTCGGCTTCGTGCTTCCGCAAGGCGCTGCTGCGTGGCTTGCGGTGCCGTTTCGCCGTCCTCGGGTGGCGGCCGGCTGATGCCGGACCGATCGGACAGGTCGAACACCCGATCGTAGAACGCCTGCCAGAGGTTCGACTGTTCGGACGTGATCGACAGCCGCAGCCGCAGATCCCCGAGCTTCTCGTTGAGCTGACTCGACCGCACTTGCGGGCCCGTGAGCCCCGCACCGTTGCTGGCGGCGTTGCTCGTGTTGTCGCTTCCGCGTCCGCGGCGACCACCGCCCATCCCGCCGCCGCCGAATTGAGCGAAGCTTTGGCTCCCCAGCGTTGTCAGCAGGAGGACCATTGCGAGAGGGCGTAGAAATTGTTTCATCGTTGGCAAATTACGCGCCGCCCCTATGCCACGCCCGTTGCCGCCGGGTAAAGCCAGCGTAAACGTCGCACGAGACGCGCCGACGAATCTTGCTGCGTGCGGAACGCGCCGCATCGGCTGCGCGCCTAAAACGCAGCCGGCCGCCATTTCAGAAGCCGCTTTTCGAGCGAAGTCAGCAGGAAGTCCGCCAGCAGCGCGACCACCGCGAGCACGATCATCGCGGCGAAAACGCCGCTCGCGTTGAACGCGCCCTGCGCGGTCGAGATCAGCAGACCGATGCCTTCCTTGGCGCCCAGAAATTCGCCGACCACCGCGCCGACCAGCGCAAAGCCAAAGCTCACGTGCAGGCTTGCGAGAATCCATGACATGGCCGACGGGATGACCACCGACATCGTCACCTGGCGCGGTGACGCGCCAAGGATCTGGGCGTTGGCGATCATGTACTTGTCGGCCTCGCGCACACCCTGGAACGCGTTGCCGAAGACCACGAAGAACACCATGACGACGGCCAGCGCCACTTTGGAAGCCATGCCCAGGCCGAGCGCGATCACGAAGATCGAGCCGAGCACCACGCGCGGAATCGAGTTGGCAATCTGGATGTAGAGGCTGAACACATCCGACAGCAGCTTGTTGCGGCCGAGCAGGATGCCGCAGATCACGCCGGCAATGGAGCCGATCAGAAAGCCGATCACCGTTTCTTCGAGCGTCACCGCCACCTGCTGCCAGAGTGAGCCCTGCGACGTACCGTCGCGCACCCACTCGACGATCTGGGCCCAGATCATGGAGGGCATCGAGTAGAAGAACGGGTCGATCCATTTGTAGCGGGCCGACAGTTCCCAGCCACCGAGCACGATCACCAGCACCAGCACACGCAGCGCGATGATCATGCT
>JAQGMP010000372.1 GCA_028292285.1 Variovorax sp.
GCCGAGGGTACGGCGAGCGATGGCTTGCCGAATGCACCGACATCGAATGCCAGCGCGGCCGCGGGCACGCCCGTCGCCACCGACAGCGTCTGCCGCAGCGCGATGTGCGCCGCCACATAGCGGCGCCGGTCGCGCTCGAAGACGAAACGCGCCGCGCGGGTGCTTTCATCGGCCGACAGGCAGTCGCGCGCGTCCGTTGCGGCAGCATCGTCGAGATCGACGTGCCATAAACGGCACGCCGCAATCGATGGAAGCTGCGCAATGGCCACGGCTCAGCGCTTGCGGGACCAGCCGCTGAAGACGCGACCCAAAAGGCCACGTTTGGGTTCGTCGTCGTTCGACGCCACGGCGGATGAATCGAGCGCGGTGCCCGATGCGGTCACGGCCAGCTGCCCGAGGTTCTCGAAGACATAGCGGCGCGGCTCGATGCGAAAGCCCATCACCTTCTCGGCCTGCTGGATGACGCGCATCGCAAGCAGCGAATCGCCGCCGAGGTCGAAGAAAGTGTCGCTGGCGCGGATGTCGTTGACGTCGATGCCGAGGGCACTGGCCCAGACCTGCGCCAGATGCGCCTGTTCGGGCAGCAGCAGGTCGGGGGCGGGGCGGGCGCGCGATTCGGCGGCGCGCTGGGCATCGGCGATCATCGCAGCCGCGCTGCTCGGCGCCAGCCTGCGCAGGTACGTGGCGCTCGGCGAACCTTCGGACGAGGCCAGTGACTCCAAGGTGCTGTCAGGGCTCTCCGAAACGCGTCGCAGCAGTTCGGCATAGCGTTCGTTGAAGGCCGCGCCGGTCTCGTGCTTGTACACCTCGGCGTTGTAGACGACCGCGCCTTCGAGGCCGTCGGGTTTGTCCATCAGCCACAGGCCGAGGTCGTCGGTCGCACCGCGTTGCAGCAGGTGCATCTGGCGGTACGCCAAGCCACCGATTTCGCGGGGCCGCTCGCGCGCATCCTGGAACGAGAAGAGTCCCTGGTACAGACCGACGCGCTGCGCCCGTTCTGCAAATTCCGGTTCGGTCACGAGGCGTTCGAATGGCACCTCCTGATGATTCATGACAGACAGCAATTCCTGCTTGATGTAGCGCATGAAATCGCCGAACGGCAGCGACCGATCGATCTGGAACGACAGCGGCAGCGTGTTGTTGAAGAAGCCGATGATCGATTCGGTTTCGGGCGCTTCACGGCCGCGCACCGGCGTCGCGATGACGATGGAGCGCGTGTCGATCACGTCGCTCATCATCAGCACGTAGACGCCGAGCGTCAACATGCTCAAGGTGACGTCGTGGGCGCGTCCGACGTCGCGCAGGCGGGACGTCAGCGCCTTGTCGACCTTGACCCAGTGCGTGCCACCTTCGCCGCTCATGCCGGCCTTGCGCGGCATGTCAGTGCGCGGTGCCTTGGGCAGCGGCGCGCTGGCAAAGCGCTGCTTCCAGTAGCGCAGATGCGCATGGAAGTCGGGTTGCTGCAGCCAATGCGCGTACCAGTCGGCGTAGTCGCCGTGGTTGATCGGCACCGGCGGCAGGTCGTGCGGAACGCCCTTCGACATCGCGCCGTAGATCGCGTGCAGTTCGTTCTGCAGGATGTCGAACGACCAGCCATCCCACACCAGATGGTGCGGCACGAAGACGAACACATGGTCGTCGTCGGACAGCTTGTACAGCGCGGCATTGAAGAGCGGCGCGCGGTGGATGTCCATCGGACGGTCGGCCACTTCCTGCATGCGTGCGGCGAGTTCGGCTTCCCGCTGCTCGGCGGGCAGGGCGCCGAGGTCGATCACCGGCAGTTCATAGCCGATGTCGTCGACGATGATTTCGACCGGTGCGTTCGTGTCCGCATCAACGCCCATCTGCGTGCGCAAGGCCGGCTGCCGGCGAATGATCTCGCCGAGCGCCGCCTTGAAGCGGCCGACATCGAGCGCACCACCGAGGCGGTGCGCCGAGGGAGCGTGGTAGACCGGGCGGCCCGGGTGCATCTCTTCGATGAAGCGAATGCGCTCCTGCATCGGTGTCAGCGGCGCGCTGCGGCGGCCTTCGACGTGCACGATCGGTTCGCGGCGCGGCGCGCCCGAGCTGACGATCGCTTCGACCGCTTCGTTCAGCCGTTCCGCCGTCGGGGCTTCGAACAGGGTGCGCAGCGGAATCGTGATGTCGAACTCGCGGCTGAGCAAGGTGGCGAGCCGCGCCGCCAGCAGCGAATGGCCGCCCAGCGCGAAGAAGTCGTCGCGAATGCCGAGGCCCGGCAGGTTCAGCACTTTTTCCATCACATCGAGCACGCGGCGTTCGCCGTCGTTGCGCGGCGCCACGCGCTCGGTGGCATCGTGCTGCGGCGCTTCGGGCTTCGGCAGCGCCTTCCGGTCGACCTTGCCATTGGGCAGCAGCGGCAGGGCGTCGAGCACCACCACGTGTTGCGGCACCATGTATTGCGGCAAGCGCGCGCGCAGGTGGCGGTCGAGTTCGACCAGGTCGATCGAAGCGCCCGGCGACGGCGCCAGGTAGGCCACCAGGCGCACGTCGCCCGGCTGGTCTTCGCGCGTGATGACCACGCTGCGCGCCACGCCGGCTGCTTCGTCGCATCGCGCTTCGATTTCGCCGAGTTCGATGCGGTAGCCGCGGACCTTCACCTGGAAGTCGAAGCGGCCCATGTGTTCGAGCAGACCGTCGTTGCGCCAGCGGCCGCGGTCGCCGGTGCGGTACATCGTGCCTTCGGTGCCGCCGAGCAGGTGCGAGACGAACTTCTCCGCGGTGAGCTCGGGCCGGTCGAGGTAGCCGAGGGTCACACCCTTGCCGCCGATGCAGATTTCACCCGGGATGCCGACCGGGCAAGGCTGGCCTTGCGCATCGACGATCCATACCGTGGTGTTGGCGATCGGCTTGCCGATCGACACGCTGCGATCGGCCAGGCCGGCCGCAGTCACACGCCAGAGCGTCGACCACACCGTGGTTTCGGTCGGGCCGTACATGTTCCAGACTTCGCCGCAGCGCAGCAGCATTTCCTGCGCGAGGTCTGCGGGCAGGCTCTCGCCACCGACCAGCGCGCGGAAGCCGCGCGGGCCTTGCCATTGCGCGTCGACCAAGAGGCGCCACATGCCGGGCGTGGCCTGCATCATGGTCGCGCCGGTGGCGTCGAGCAACGCGGCCAGCGCGTTGCCGTCCATCGCGGTTTCGCGCGGCACCATCACGACTTCTGCGCCGGCAATCAACGGCAGCATCAACTCGAGCACGGCGATGTCGAACGACAGCGTGGTCACGGCCGCCAACTTGTCGTCGGCCGTGATCGAGGGCTCGCGCCGCATGCTCTGCAGGAAGTTGGCGACGGCGCCGTGCGGCACGCAAACGCCCTTCGGCTTGCCGGTGGAGCCCGACGTGTAGATCACATAGGCCGCGTCTTCAGGCAGCGCGTCTTTCGGGCTGGCGACCAGGGATTCGCTTGGGAGATCGAGCCACGAGGTGTCGCTGTCGATCTCGAACAGACGATCGGCCGCATCGGCGCACCATTCGCGCGGCGCGGCGTCGGTTTGCGAATCGGTCACCAGCAGCGCGAGCTTGGCGTCTTCGGCGTAGTAGTCGAGGCGCGCCTTCGGGAATTCGGGGTCGAGCGGAATGTAGGTGGCACCTGATTTCAGGATGGCCAGCACCGCGACGACCATGTCGGCACTGCGGTTCAGGCACAAGCCGACATGCTGGCCGCGCTGCACGCCACGGGCCCGCAGCGCGTGCGCCATGCGGTTCGAGCGTTGATCCAGCTCGGCGTAGCTCCATTGCGTCACGCCGGCACGCAATGCAGCGCGCGTCGGTTGCTGGGCCGCTTGCGTGACGAAGCCGGCGTGCATGAGCGCCGGACCCGACACCGGCGTGGCAGCGGGCTGCAGCGCGCGCAGCACGGCCGCTTCGGTCGGCGGCAGCATGTTCATGCGGGCCAGGCCTTGCGACGGGTCTTGCACGGCCGAGCGCATCAGGCACTCGTACATGGCGAGCCAGCGGCGCACGGTTTGCTCGTCGAACAGGTCGGCGTTGTATTGCGTTTCGACCTGCATGCCGCCCGCGACGGGCGTCACGTTCAGGAACAGCTCGAAATTTTCGAAGCGGCGCGCCACGCTGCTCGCTTGCACCTCGAGCCCCGGAAAGGTGCCGTTGCCGGGCGCTGCATCGCGGTCGACATTGAAGAGCACGTTGACCAGCGGCAGCCGGCTCGGGTCGCGCGGCACCGGAATCTTTTTCAGCAGCGAGCCATAGGTGAGCGTCTGATGCTCGAAAGCGTCCAGCAGCGCAGTGCCCGACTGGCGCACCAGCGCGTGGAACGGCAACTGGCCATCGACGGCCACGCGCATCGGCAGCAGGTTGACGCAGTGGCCGACCAGCGATGGCATGTCGGCGGCCATCTGGCCGGCGGCGGCGATGCCGATGACCAGGTCGTCTTGCTCCGTGAGCCGATGCAGCAGCGTCGCGAACGCGCCGAACATCGTTGCAAAAAGGCTGGTGCCCGAGGCGGCACCGACCTTGCGCAACGCGTCGACCAGTTCGCGGTCGAGCAGATGGTCGATGCGCTGCGATGCAAAAGTGCGGACCGCCGCGCGCGGGTGGTCGATGGGCAGCTCCAGCACCGGCAGCGTGCTGCCGCCGAAGCGCGACAGCCAGTAGTCGACGTGGTCCTGCATCGCGGGGCTGGCCGTCTCGGCGGCTTCCCACACGGCGTAGTCGGCGTACTGCACCGCGGGCTCGAGGGCCGGGCCCTCGCCGATTTGTTCGGCATAGAGCTGGCCGAGTTCTTCGGTGATCACGCCCCACGACCAGCCGTCGCATACCGCGTGGTGCGCCGTCATCAGCAGCACGCTGTCGATCGGCGAAAGCCGGTACAGCGCAGCGCGAAACAGCGGACCGTCGTCGAGCGAGAAGGGCTCGGTGACCGCGGCAACGCAGTCTTCATCGAGCGACTTCGCCTGCGCCTTGGCGTCCAGATGCGCCAGATCGTGCTCGATCAGCGAGAGCGGCGCGGCCTCGCCGATGAGCAGTTGCGTGCCGTCGGGCGAGATCGTTGCGCGCAGCGAATCGTGGCGCGCGATCAGGCTGTCGAGCGTGGCGGCCAGCGCGCGCGTGTCGAGCACACCGCGCAGGCGCAGCTTGACGGCTTCGTTGTAGGCCAGCGAAGCCTGCTGGCTCAACTTGTCGCCGAGCCATACCTCGCGCTGCGCCTCGGTGGTCGAGACGATCTGCTCGATCGCGCCCCCTGCAAAGGGATCGAATTCGACCGCCGCGGGGACGGAGGCTCGGGGGACTTCCATGTCGGGGGCTTCCATCACTGCGGTGTTCATGCCTGGATCTTCATGAATTTGCCTTGCGCCGACGGGTCCGGCACGAACCAGGCGGGCTGGCCGTCCTTGTCGCGGCCGAGGCGCGCATTCGGTGCGGGCGGGTGGGCGGCGTCGAAGCTCGGCTCGGCCGTCACGCGGCGCGGCAGAAACTCGGCTTCCTGCATCTCGGCGACCGACTCCTTGAAGGCCGACTTGATGCGCGCGATGTCTTCGTGCGAATGCGCCGTCGTCATGAAGCACGGGAAGTTGTCGAGGATGTGCACGCCGCGGCTGCGCATCATGGCGAACAGCAAGTCCTGGAACGGATGGTCTTCGAGCCAGCTGATGCGCCAGAGCGAGGTGAAGTAGCGGATCTCGAGCGGCGCACCGACTTCGCGGCAAAAGGCCGTGAGCTCGTCGGCCATCGCGGCGGTGTGCAGATTGAGTTGCGTCTGCAGACCTTCGCCGGCTTCTTTCAAGTGATCGAGCGAGGCCTTGCATGCGGCCAGCGCGAGCGGGTGGCGCACGAAGGTGCCGGCGAAGTAGGTGACGCCGACCGTCGGAATCGAGTCGTCGCCGTACTGCCAGGCGCCGCCGTCGAGTGAGTCCATGTACTCGCGCTTGCCGGCCACCACGCCGACCGGAAAGCCGCCGCCGATGACCTTGCCGTAGGAAGCCAGATCGGCGCGGATGCCGAAGATCGCCTGGCAACCGCCGAGGTGCGAACGAAAGCCGGTGATGACCTCGTCGAAGATCAGGCAGGTCTTGGATTTTTCGGTGATGGCGCGCACTTCGCGCAGGAAGTCGCGCGGCTGGAAGTCGGGGCGGCGGCTTTGCACCGGCTCGACCAGCACGGCGGCCAGGTCTTCAGCGTTGTCGCGAATGAATTCGAGCGCTTCAGGCGTGCCGTAGTCGAGCACGCGAACATCGCCGAACATGCCGCGCATGATCCCCGGCGCTGCGGGCATGCCCTTGGCCTGGCGGCCAGCGCGCACCAGCACTTCGTCGAAGGTGCCGTGATAAGAGCCGGTGAACACCACGACGGTGTTGCGGCCCGTGACGGTACGCGCAATGCGGATGGCGGCCATCACGGCTTCGGAGCCGGTATTGCACAGCGCGGCGCGGTCGTGGCCGGTGAGTTCGCAGATGGTGCGCGACACGTCGGCCGCCAGCGGGTGCTGCGGGCCGATCTCGTAGCCGAGGTCGAGTTGCTTCTTCACCGCGTCGTTCACGAAGTCGGGCTGCCAGCCGAACAGGTTCATGCCGAAGCCGCTCAGCACGTCGACGTACTGATTGCCGTCGAGGTCCCAGAACTGCGAGCCTTTGGAGCGTTCCACCACGATCTGATAGACGATTTCCTTGGTGGTCGGGCGAAAGCCGTTGACCACACGCGGGTCGGCCATCACCGACCGGTTGTCAGCGGTGAAAGCCTTGCTCTTGGCCGTGCGGTCGACGTAGCGGCGGATGAACGACGCCAGGCGTGCTTTCTGGCGGTCGGTCGGTTCCTTGTACTGCGTGTGGATGCGTGCGATGGCGCCGAAGGCTTTCTTCACGTCGTACTTCATCGTGCCTTCGGTCTCGGCCGATGGCGCTTCGGGGGCGACGGTGACGGCAGGCAGTGCGGCAATGGGTGCTGCTGCGGCGACCTGCGCAACCACCGGCGTGACCGCTGCAGCGGCAGAAATTGCGACCGGCGTAGATGCCGTTGGTGCGGCCGACAGCAAGGCCAGCTGCTGCTGCATCAACTGCATCTGTTGCGCGATGACCTGCTGGACCAGCGTGCCGGTGGCGGCGTCCATGACGATGGGTGCCATCGGCGCGAAGGCCGCGGCGGCCGGCGCGGCGTACGCCATCGCAACGGGCGCTTGCTGTGCCATGACGGCGACTGCGGCGACAGGCGCAACCGGTGCCACGACGGCAATCGTTGCCGCGACCGGGTCGGGCGGCAGCGTGGCGTCGAGGTACTCGGCCAGCGAGTCGAAGGTCCGGTAGCTTTCCATCAGCTGGCGAAAGCTGAGGTTGGCCTTGAACTGTTTCTTCACCTGGATGGCCGCCTGCGTGAGCGTGAGCGAATCAAGGCCCATCTCGACGAATGGCGTGTTGCCGTCGGAGCCTGCCAATTCGATGCCCGAGATGTCCTCGAACAGGGCATGCAGGTTGGTGGTGAGGGTGGCGCGGCGCGGTGCGGCGGTGGGGGTCGAGGCGGCGGTGGTCATGGGCGACTCCGGTAAAACGGATGACTGGGCGGAAGGTTGAGAAAGGGGGGCGACGACGATGGACGCGGGGGCAGGGGCAGCGATATCGATCCAGAAACGCTTGCGTTCGAACGGATACGTCGGCAACAGCACGCGGTGCTTGCGGGCGCGCTCGTCCAGCGCGATGAGGTCGATGTCTGCGCCCATCGTCCAGAGACGGCCGGCGGCCAGGCGCCAGGTGCTGCATTCGTCTTCCGGCTTGTCGCCGAGCAGCGAAACAGCAGGTGCCGGGCGAAGCTTGGTGGCGTGCTGGCGAACCAGCGTGGACAGCGTGCCGCGCGGGCCGACTTCGACGAACACCGGGTGTGCGATGTCGGCCAGCACAGCGCGAATCGCCGGCGAAAAACGCACGGTCTCTCGAAGGTGACGGGCCCAGTAGCGCGGGTCGGTGGCTTCATCGGCCTTCAGCAGTGCGCCCGTCAACGTCGAGAAAATCGGCAGCGCCGGTGCGGACAGCTCGATCGCTCTCACCAGCGCCTCGAAAGGAGCGACGGCGCCGTCCATCATGGTCGAGTGGAAGGCGTGCGACGTTTGCAGCAGCTTGGCCGCGATGCCGTCGGCTTCGAGGCGCGCGCGCAAGGCTTCGATGGCATCGAACGGGCCAGCGGCGACGCAGGCGGTCGGGCCGTTTTCGGCGGCCAGCGACACGTCGGCACCGAGGCGCGGCTGCAGTTCGGCGGCGGACAAGCGCACCGACAGCATCGCGCCGGCCGGCAGCGCCTGCATCAGCGCGCCGCGGTGGGCCACCAGCAAGGCGGCGTCCTGGAGCGACATGACACCGGCCAGCACCGCGGCGGCGAATTCGCCGACGCTGTGGCCGACCAGCGCGGCCGGCGCGACCTGCAAAGACAACAACTGGCGCCCCAGGGCGTATTCGAGAACGAAGGTCGCCGGCTGAGTGACCGAAGTCGGCGCGAGCGCTGTGTCGTCGGTCGAAAACATGCGCTCCCGCAGGTCGAACAGCAGCGCGCCTTCGAAGGCAGTCAGGCATTCGTCGAATGCGGCTCGGAACACGGCATCGGTGGCGTACAACGCGCGGCCCATGCCGGCGTACTGTGCGCCCTGGCCCGGGAACATCAGCACCGGTTGCGGCGCCCAGGCGCCGGTCACGCCGATGGCACGTGCTGTCGAGTCGGCCGATCGCAGCGCGGCAGAAGCTTGTGCGCTCGACGTGGCGATGACCGCGGCGCGGTGCGCGAACGCTTTGCGGCCGACCCGCAGCGTATGGGCCACGTCGGGCAGCGACACATCGGGATGCGCGTCGAGGTGGTCGGCGAGTTGCGTCCTGGCGGCCGTCAGTGCAGCCGACGAACGTGCCGACAGCACCAGCAATTGCGGCGCGGCGGAAGTGTCCGACGGCGCGCGCAATGGCGCTTCTTCGACGATGACGTGGGCGTTGGTACCGCCGACGCCGAACGAGCTCACGCCGGCACGGCGCGGCTGCGCACCGCGCGGCCAGGGCATCAGTCGGCTGTTGACGCGGAACGGCGTCGCGTCGAAGTTGATGGCCGGATTCGGCGTGTCGTAATGAATCGACGGCGGAATGCATTCGGTCTGCAGTGCCAGCGCCGTCTTGATGAGGCCGGTCGCACCAGCCGCCATGATCAGATGGCCGACGTTGCTCTTGGCCGAACCGATGGCGCAAAAACCTGTGTCGGACGTGTATTGCGCGAAGGCCTTGGCCAGTCCTTCGATCTCGACCGGGTCGCCCATCGGTGTGGCGGTGCCGTGTGTTTCGACGTACGAGATGCTGCGGGCATCGACGCCCG
>JAQGMP010000376.1 GCA_028292285.1 Variovorax sp.
GCCGGCGAAACCTGTCGCGGCTTCGCGGTCCGTTTCGAAGGCGGGCCGTACGCGTACCTGAATCGCTGCAGCCATGTCGCGATGGAGCTGGATTTCCAGCCCGACCGCTTCTTCGACGACAGCGGCCGATGGCTGTTGTGCGCAACCCACGGCGCGGTGTACGCGCCCGACACCGGTGAATGCGCCGGCGGCCCGTGCCGCGGTGGGCTCGTCAAGATCACCCTCAGCGAGAGCGGCGGCGTGGTGCACTGGCATACTGATTGGAACCTCCAACCTCCGGCTTTTTGAGCCGTCTTCCACATGACCGACCCGAACCGCACGGAACCTGAAGGTTTTGAGCCTTTTGATCCTGCAGCGCCCGTTCCACCCGCCTATAGCGCTGCAAAAAACACCGCCAAAGGCGATCCGACGCTGACGGCTGGCTGGGAGCGTGCCACGCTCGAGAAGCTCGCCTTCGCGTCGTTGAGAGAACAGAAAGCGACGCGCCGCTGGAAGACGTTCGTACGGCTGAGCTGGCTGCTCTTTTTCATCTTCCTGGTGTGGTTCGGCGTGTCGCGCGCCACGCCGACAACAGCCAAGACCACGTCCCACACCGCGGTGGTGGAAATCAAAGGCGAGATCGCCAACGGCGCCGATGCGAGCGCCGAATTCGTGGTCGCCGCGATGAAGACCGCATTCGAAGACGACGGCGCAAAAGCGGTGGTGCTGTTGATCAATTCGCCAGGCGGCAGTCCGGTGCAGGCCGGCATCATCAACGACGAAATCAAGCGGCTGAAGGCCAAGTACAACAAGCCGGTGTACGCGGTGGTCGAAGAGACCTGTGCTTCGGCTGCGTACTACATCGCCGCGGCGACCGACAAGATTTTCGTCGACAAGGCCAGCATCGTCGGCAGCATCGGCGTGCTGATGGACGGCTTCGGGTTCACCGGCACCATGGAGAAGTTCGGTGTCGAGCGGCGCCTGATCATTTCGGGCGAAAACAAGGGGTTTCTCGATCCGTTCAGCCCCGTCAACGACGCTCAGCGTGCGCATGCACAGCAGCTCATCGACCAGATCCACGAGCAGTTCATCAACGTGGTGAAAACCGGTCGCGGCGATCGGCTCAAGCTCAACACGCCGGGGCTGTTCAGCGGCTTGTTTTGGAGCGGCCAGCAAGCCATCGATCTGGGCCTCGCCGACCAACTGGGCAATGTCGACTACGTCGCTCGCGAAGTCGTCAAGGCGGAAGAAGTCATCGACTACACGCGCCGCGACAACGTCGCCGAGAAGCTCGCCAAGAAATTTGGCGCTGCGATGGGCGATGCATCGATCCGCGCATTGCACACGGTGCCGACACTGCGCTGAAGCTTACGCCGCGAACGGCGGCGTCAGCGGCCGTTGGCGTAGCGGGCCGAAGCCGCCAGCGCAACGGCGAACACCACCACGAGGTACAACGCCGCGGTGAGCGAGCCGAGTCGGGCAAGCAGGCCGATCACCGGCGGCCCAGCCATGAAGCCCAGATAGGCTGCGGCCGACACGGCGGCGATGCCGCGCGCCGGTTCGATGCCGGGCACGCGCGCCGACGCGGAAAACAGGATCGGCACGACGTTGGCGAACCCGACGCCAACGCCGGCGAAGCCGACCAAAGCAAGCCACGGCATGTCGGTCATCAGCACCAGCGCCATCGATGCCGCCGCCAGCAAGGCGCTCCAACGCAGCAGCACGGCCGGCGCAAAGCGCGCGCGCAGGGCATCGCCCCCAAAACGCGCGGCCGCCATCGCTCCCGAGAAGCTCGCATAGGCCAAGGCCGCTTGCTGCTGCGGGCTGCCCAGCTCCTGCTGCAGGTACAGCACGCTCCAGTCGTAGATCGCACCTTCGGCGATCAAGCCGAGCGCCGCCAGCACGCCGAGGATCACGAGCGCGCCATGCGGCAATCGAAACCCCGTCTCCGGCGCCGAATCCGTCGAGGGCGCTTTGGGAGACATCCGGGTCGCAGCCCAAGCCACGCCAAGGGCCATGACGATCGCCACGACGATCAGGTGCCATTGAGGTGGCAGACCGGCAGCAAGGGCCGCGCTCCCGCTGACGGCGCCCGCCATCCCGCCGAGGCTGAACATGCCGTGCATGGCGCTCATCAACGTCTTGCCGCTGCGCAATTCCAGCTGCGCGGCTTCGGTATTGATGGCCACGTCGAACACGCTGGTCACCAGGCCGAAGCCGGCGAGCAACACCAGCAGCGCCGCATATCCCGGCATCGAGAGCAGGCCCGCCAGCAACAGCGCGTAGATGCAGCCGCACAGCGCGCCAATGCGCCGGACACCGTGCCGACCGATCAAGCGGCCCGCTTGCGACAAGCCGAGCAAAGCGCCGAAACCTGCGGCGAGCATGGCGAAGCCCAACTGCGCCTCGTCGATGCCGTAGTGCGCCTTGACGGTCGGCACATGGACGCCCCAAGTCGCAAAGATGAAACCGGAGAAAAAGAACTGCGAACGCGCCGCCCAGCGGGTGCTGCCCGTGATTTCGGCGATGGCGCGGTCTGCGATCGATGCAGCGCCCAACGTCAACGTCCTATCGCAAACACAGCGGGCAGGCGTTCGTCGACCGCGATCACTTTGGCGCGCCAGGCTTTCACCGTGTCGCTCCGAACGCTCGCTGTCGGCAGCGTCAAGCCGCGAGCCACTGCCAGCCGCGTGTTGTGCTGCAGCGTTTGCGTGAGCGCCTGCAGCATCGCCGTGTTGCGATACGGCGTTTCGATAAAGAGCTGCGTTTGCCCGGTGCGCAGGGCCAGCGTCTCGAGCTCGCGAATGCGCTGGTTGCGGGCGTCGGCCTCCTGCGGCAGGTACCCGACGAAGGCAAAGTTCTGGCCGTTGAGGCCACTGGCTGCAAGCGCCAGCAACAGTGACACGGGCCCGGTCAGCGGGATCACGGTGAGACCTAAATCGTGCGCGGCGCGGGCCACCGATGAGCCAGGGTCGGCCACCGCCGGCATGCCGGCTTCGCTGAGCAAGCCGATGTCGTGCCCCTCCAGCGCCGCCGTCAGGAGCGGCTTGGCGTCGAATTGGCCGGCGTGATCGCCCTTCTTGTGAACTTCGCGCGGGAGTTCCTGAATCTGCTGCGCCTGCAACGGTGCCGCCAGCGGCGTGATGATGTCGATGCGCTTCAGATAAGCCCGAGCGGATTTCGCGTTTTCGCAGATCCAGTGGGTGATGCCCGCGGCCGTTTGCAGTGTTCCAAGCGGCAGCACGTCTTGCAACGGTGCCTGCACTTCGCAGCCGAAGTCGAGTGGTGCCGGCACCAGATAGAGTTTGCCGGGCGTCAAAGGAGTTCGATCCCGGCGGCGCGCAGCATGCGGCACGTGCGAATCAACGGCAGGCCGACGAGAGCGGTCGGGTCATCGCTGTCGATAGTGTCGAGGAGCGCGATGCCGAGCCCTTCGCTTTTTGCGCTGCCAGCGCAGTCGTAGGGTTGCTCGGCCCGTAAATAGCTTTCGATAGCAGCGTCGCCGAGTTCGCGGAATACAACCCGTACCGGAGCGATGTCGCGCTGCGCGAAGCCGGTGGCATGGCATACGACGGCGACCGCGGTCTGGAATATCAGGGTCTGGCCGCGCATGCGCTGCAACTGCGCCGTGGCGCGTGCATGGTTGCCAGGCTTGCCGAGCGCTTCGCCTGCGAGGTCGGCGACCTGGTCGGAGCCGATCACGATGGCGTCGGGAAATCGGGCGGCAACGGCGTTTGCTTTTTCGAGCGCGAGGCGCTCTGCCAAGGCGCGCGGGGCCTCCTGCGGGCGCGGCGTTTCATCGACGTCGGGCGCGCGGACTTCGAACGGCAGGCGCAAGCGGTCAAGGAGTTCCCGACGGTATCGGGACGTGGAGGCCAGGATGAGGGTGCGTTGCATGGACCACGATTGTGCGGGAGCGCTAGACTGGTGCAAATGAACAGAGAATTCGCCCCCACGAGGCTCGATGTGGCCGGCTTTGCTGCCGAAGAAGGCACGCTTGCGGCAGTTGACCTGATTGCCAAATACCCCCGTCTTGTGTCCGAACTCGCCGACCCGGCCGAAGATATTGCTGTTCGCTGGGAGGCGGATGGCGCGCAGCGCGCCGGAGCCACCGGAGGCCCGGTGCCCTGGCTCCATCTCGTGGCGAGCGCCGTGGTCCCGCTGGTGTGCCAGCGTTGCCTGACGCCGGTGGAAACCGGTTTAGAGGTCGACCGCTGGTTTCGGTTCGTGCCCGACGAAGCCACGGCTGAAGCCGAAGACGATGCCTCCGAAGAAGATTTGCTCGTGACCAGCCGCGACTTCAACCTGCAGGAACTCGTGGAAGACGAGTTGCTGATGGAAATTCCGGTGACGCCGGTGCACGAGGTTTGTCCTGTGCCGGTCAAATTGTCGGTGGCCGACGC